>NZ_JASJES010000004.1:0-159615 GCF_030067655.1 Macrococcus sp. S115
TTTTTAACGTTTGAAGTAATCGTCAAGAAGAGCATCATTTAAGCCATTACTTATTGCGACGATAAGTTTTAAACGCGCTTTCTGACCGTTAAGTCCATTGGAGAATATGAGACCCATCTTCTGTAGCTCATACCCGCCACCTTCGTACTGATAGTTACCACTTGCAATTCCATTGAAACATCGGGATACGATGACAATCGGGATATTTTTATCGATTAGATGCTGGATGCCGTCTAATGAAGAAGGCGATAAGTTTCCTTGTCCAAGCGCTTCTATAACAAGCCCGTCATATTCCTGATCAGCAAAGAATTTAATTAAGTCTGAGTCTAGGTCGCTATGGGCTTTTACGAGTCCAACTTTAATCGCTTCATTGACTTTAACCAGCGGGGGATGTGTTAATGGATGATGATGGAAATAAATATTGTTTTTCGTGATAATACCGAGTGGTCCGTAATTTGGACTTTGAAAAGTACTTGTATTTGATGTATGGGTCTTTGTTACGTTCATAGCTGTATGAATTTCATCATTAAACACAACAAGCACGCCTTTGTTTTTGGCATCACCATGGCAAGCTGTACGTATTGCGGAGATGTAGTTATACAGACCATCTGCCCCGATTTCGTTGGATGAACGCATCGCGCCGGTTAAGATTACTGGAATTGAAACGTTGAGGGTCAAATCCAGAAAATATGCTGTTTCTTCGAGTGTGTCAGTGCCATGTGTGATGACGATACCATCATAGTTTTCTTCGTATATTTCATTGATAATTGATTTTCTTAATATATTCATATGTTTAAGGGTCATATGAGGAGAGGGGATTTGAAATGGGTGTTTTTCAGTAATGTTTGCAATCGACTGAATGATTTCGATATTTGACATAGGATTTGTGTCATTCGTTGTGACGACACCCTGCGCATTTTCAGACATACTGATTGTTCCACCTGTATGCATTACGAGAATATTTTTCATTTTAGTCCTCCAATATACATTGATATAGCTCTATGATAGAATAATTAAGATTAAACAACAAGGTAGGTATATAAATGAATAAGATAAATATCGCAATAGACGGACCTGCAGCAGCAGGAAAAAGTACAATTGCTAAGCGTGTCGCTGAAGCATTAAGCATGATTTATGTGGATACTGGGGCGATGTATCGTGCGATTACACTCGCACATTTAGAGCAGCCTGAAATAGAAATCGATAAGTTGGTTGAGCATATAGATTTGAAGCTGATCAATAGATCTGGTCAGCGCATTTATCTCAATGGAAGTGATGTCAGCGATAGAATTAGAGAGCACGATGTTACATCAAATGTGTCTAGGGTTGCTAGTATTGAAAGTGTTAGAACGAAACTTGTGAATCTTCAGCAGAATATGACAGCGCATAAAGGTGTTGTTATGGATGGTCGAGATATTGGAACGAAAGTTATTCCTGAAGCTGAATTAAAGGTGTATATGGTAGCCTCTGTAGAAGAACGTGCAGAACGTCGTTTGATTGATAACAGAAATAGAGGGATTGCCTCAACATTCGAAGAATTGAAAAGAGATATTGAACGTCGTGACCACCTGGATATGACGCGTGAAATCTCGCCGCTCACAAAAGCAGAGGATGCTATTGAAATTGATACAACGGGAAAGTCAATAGAAGAAGTGACAGCCCAGATTATTGAATTAGCAAAAAGCGCAATGTAAAAAGCGTATTCCTTGACTTTCAGCTCGATTTGTAAGAAGTTTATAATAACACTAGTTGTAATTTCAAGGAGGAATCCACAATGACAGAAGAATTTAACGAAGCAATGATTAAAGAAATTCAAGAAGGAGACAAGGTTAAAGGAACGGTACAAGCGATTGAAGAGAAACATGTCGTTCTTAACTTAGATGGTGCAAAATATGATGGTATCATCCCAATCAGTCAACTTTCAAGTCTACATATTGACAATGCTGAAGAAGTCGTTCAAATTGGCGATGAGATTGAAGCGTTTGTTACTAAGATTGAAGATAAAGAGGAAGATGGTCATTACATCTTATCTAAACGTCAACTAGATGAATCTGAATCATTTGAATCATTAAAAGAAAAGTTCGAAAATGATGAAACGCTAGAAGCAGAAGTTAAAGAAGCAGTTAAAGGTGGTCTTGTTGTTGATGTAGGCCTAAGAGGATTTATTCCGGCATCTTTAATTTCTACGAATTATATTGAAGACTTCTCAAACTACGTTGGTCAAGTATTAACTTTAAAGATTGAAGAACTAGATCAGGAGAAGAACCGTGTAATCTTAAATCACAAAGCCATCGAAGCTGAAGAGAACAAAGTGAAAAAGGAACAACGTCTTGATGAAATTGAAGTTGGTTCTGTAATCGAAGGCGAAGTTTTACGTATTACAAACTTTGGAGCGTTCGTAGATATCGGTGAAGTAGATGGTCTTGTACATATCTCTCAAGTTACGCATGATCATATCGATAAGGTTGAAGATGCTCTGTCTATCGGCGACAAAGTTAAGGTTAAAGTATTAAGCGTCGACAAAGAAGCAGAACGCGTTTCTTTATCAATTAAAGCTGCTTTACCTGGGCCGTTTGAAACGATTGAAGAGAAGTTTAGTATCGGAGACATCGTTGATGGAGAAGTTGTTCGTCTAGCAAACTTTGGAGCTTTCGTTGAAATTGATAAAGGATTACAAGGCCTTGTGCATATTTCTCAAATTAGTCACGAACATATCGGTAATCCATCAGAAGTCCTTGAACCAGGTCAAAAGGTTAAAGTGAAGATTCTGGATATCAACAAAGAAGAGAAACGTATTGGTCTTTCAATTAAAGCGACTCAAGAACAAGTAGAAGATTTTGATACTACATACTTGAGCAATGCTTCAAATCAAGAGAATCAAGATGCTCCAACACTTGGAGATATGTTTGGAGACAAACTTAAAAACTTAAATCTTTAATAGAGTTCTAAGGAGACAATGGCGCTTGCCTTGTCTCTTTTTTTTTAAATATTAATAAATGATAAACTATGTTAAAATAATAGGGATATTATTTGAGAGGATAGATAAAATGACAAAACCAACGATAGCGATTGTAGGTCGTGCAAATGTAGGGAAATCTACAATTTTTAATAGAATCGTCGGGGAACGTGTTTCGATTGTAGAAGACACACCCGGAGTTACAAGAGATAGAATTTATTCGAGCGGAGAATGGTTGACACATGAATTCAATATTATAGATACAGGTGGGATTGAGCTAGGTGATGAGCCTTTCCAGGAGCAGATTCGTGCTCAGGCAGAAATTGCGATTGAGGAAGCGGATGTTATCATCTTTATGGTAAATGGACGTGACGGGATTACGAATGAAGATGATTTCGTGGCAAAACTATTATTTAAATCAAGCAAGCCTGTTGTATTAGGTGTCAATAAGATTGATAATCCTGAAATGCGTGCAGATATATACGAATTCTACTCATTAGGATTTGGAGAGCCTATTCCGATCTCTGGATCACATGGTTTAGGTATTGGAGACTTGCTGGATGAAGCGGCAAAGCACTTCCCTGAGCAGCAGGAAGAAGATTATGATGATGATGTTATCAAATTCTCTCTTATAGGAAGACCAAATGTGGGGAAATCGAGTTTAATCAATGCAATCCTTGGTGAGGAGCGTGTTATCGTATCACCAGTCGCAGGTACAACACGAGATGCAATAGATACGGTATACACTTTTGAGGATCAGGAATACGTGATGATCGATACAGCTGGAATGCGTAAAAAAGGTAAGGTATATGAGGCAACGGAACGTTATTCTGTATTACGTGCCTTGAAAGCAATCGAACGTTCTAACGTTGTGCTGGTTGTTATCGATGCTGAAGAAGGTATTATTGAACAGGATAAGAAGATTGCTGGATATGCCCATGAAGCAGGTAAAGCTATTGTTATCGTTGTAAACAAATGGGACACTGTTGAGAAAGACTCAAAAACGATGAAGAAGTTTGAAGATAAAGTGCGTGAAAACTTCCAGTTCTTAGATTATGCACCGATTGCCTTTGTTTCTGCAAAGGAACGCAAACGTCTGAATACATTATTCCCACTGATTAATATGGCAGGGGAAAACCATCGTAAACGAGTTCAAAGCAGTACGCTTAATGAAGTGATCACTGATGCTGTTGCAATGAATCCAACACCAACACATAAGGGCAGTCGATTAAACATCTTCTATACGACACAAGTTGCGATTGAGCCACCAACTTTTGTATTCTTCGTCAACGATGTTGAGATGATGCATTTCTCTTACCAAAGATTTTTAGAAAATAGAATTCGTGCAGCCTTTGGATTCGAAGGAACACCACTACATTTAATTGCAAGAAAGAGAAATTAGGAGTGATTGTATGCTACAAGTTTCAGTAATCGGTACAGGTTCATGGGGTACTGCACTAGCGAATGTACTTTCAGAGAATCAGCACGACGTTTTAATGTGGGGGAAGACCCAAGCTACCGTTGATGAAATCAACACGCATCATACGAATGAAAAGTATCTTAAAGAGATTCAGCTGCACGATGCATTGCAAGCGACTTCAAATATTCAGCAAGCAGTACTGCATGCAAAGGTAATCATAATAGCTGTTCCTACGAAAGCGATTCGTTCAGTCATGCAGCAGATTAATGAGGTTGCGGATGAAAAGAAAATTTTTATTCATGTTTCTAAAGGGATAGAGCCTATAACATTTAAAAGAATCTCTGAAATGATAACCGAAGAGATGGATCCTGAGAAGTTTGAAGGTGTCGGTGTTCTGAGTGGGCCGAGTCATGCTGAAGAACTTGCACTTCAGCATCCGACAACGGTGGCTGTAGCAAGTGACAACAAACAGATTAAGCAGATTGCACAAGATATTTTTATGAATTCGTATTTTAGAATCTATACGAATGATGACTTGATTGGTGTTGAAATTGGAGGTGCGCTTAAGAATATTATCGCACTTGCAGCAGGGATAACAGATGGCCTTGGCTATGGAGACAATGCTAAAGCAGCCTTGATGACACGTGGTCTCGCTGAAATCACACGCCTTGGAACGAAGATGGGAGCAGATCCGTTAACATTTCTTGGGCTTGCAGGGATTGGCGATTTGATTGTGACATGTACATCAGTACATTCACGAAACTGGAAATGTGGCAATATGCTGGGTAAAGGTGCTTCTCTAGAGGAAGCGCTAGCACAAATGGGTATGGTCGTTGAAGGAGTCCGTACGACACAAGCTGCAAACGAAATGGCACAAGCATTTGGTGTTGAGATGCCGATCACACAATCCTTATATAAGGTGCTGTTTGAAGGTCTTGATGTCAATGAAGGAGTTAGGAATTTGATGAACAGAGAAAAAACGAACGAATAGAGGTAGACTATGTTTAATATTTCTAGAATGGATTTAATGTGGGTATCATTTTATTCGCTTGGGCTAATGCTTCTCGCAATGATGCTTATTTATCTCGCAAGGTTTAAGATTGCTAATAAACCATTGAATATGATTGTTACGTTTCTTGCATATGCAGCATTGCTTATAAGTGCACTGCTCATGTTTGTCGTGTTAGGTGGTTCTAGTTATGCGTAAATCTTTATTATTATTACTGGTTTCTTTGCTGCTCAGTGGATGCATGTATCCTAAAGAAGCGCTTGAACAAAATCAAGTCGCACCTCAAGATCAGCTGAACATGGTTCAAAATGCTGTTGAAAGTTATCAGAAGGATACCGGTGGATTGCTACCACTGAAAGATAGAGATCAGACTTATGAAATCTATTTAAAGCATCCAGTTGATTTTGGAAAGTTAAAACCAAAATATCTTTCGCAGTTACCAGGCTCATCATTTGAAATGGGTGGCTATTATCAGTATGTGATGATGGACGTAGATAAAAATCCTAAAGTGATGATTGTAGATCTAAGAACATCAGATACTTTAAAAAATTTAAGAATTCGACTCGAGACGAAATCGAATGAATTGGCATTAGGAAAGAAGATAGGTCCAAACCTTTATAAAATTAACTATAACAAATACGGTCTTGATCAATACCCGACAGTGAAGAGCCCTTATTCGGGCGAGGCATTACCTATTTATATCAACGGGGGGAACGAATTTAAGATAGATTACTCTCTTGATCTTGGTCGTGCACTACAGAAACATCAGGTAAAACAAGGGGAGGATATCCGATATATTCTCTATCAGGACAACCCAATATTACCTGCCTATTCAGTACCTTATACTGTAGATGATAAGAATGAACCCGTTTTCAAAACCGTACAACGCTAAAAAATTGTTGATAATATACAATAACCGTTGCAGTGACAACGTTTATTGTGTTAAAGTCATAACAGAATGATATTTTATATCATTTACATAATGTTGGGGAGGTGAATTGACATGAATAAAACAGATTTAATCAATGCAGTTTCTGATAGTGCAAACTTAACTAAGAAAGAAGCAGGTTTAGCAGTTGATGCTGTTTTCGAATCAATTCAAAAATCACTATCTAATGGTGAGAAGGTACAATTAATTGGTTTCGGTAACTTTGAAGTTCGCGAACGTGCTGCACGTAAAGGACGTAATCCGCAAACTGGTGATGAGATTGAAATCCCAGCAAGCAAAGTTCCAGCATTCAAAGCTGGTAAAGCATTAAAAGATGCAGTGAAATAAATGCATCTAAAGCCCACTATGGGCTTTTTTTATTTGTTCTTATACCATTTTTTATGAATTATCGTTATAATAATGGAAGGACAAAAATTGAGGTATGGCAATGAAATATTTAGTTAACCTAGAAAATCAGATTAAAGAGCTAAAAAAACGATATGCATATTTTCAGATGATCAATTTTGAGCAGGAAATCATTGATATTGTGAGCAATCTTAAAGTAGATGACAATGTTAAAAGTGCAATCGTTGTTATTGATACAAGTATGCGTATGCAAAGTGTGATCAATGATAATAATAAAGACAGGCTTGTGCTATCTACTGACATATTAAGTGCGTTATTTTATCGCTATTTATCACAGCCGTTTTTACAAGATGACTTTAAAGTTTTAACGCGATGTGTCACGCGTATTAATGAATTGAAAGAATTACGTTTAACGATAACTGAACAAGATAAATTAACAGAAATAGATCAGGAAATTCATTATATGTTTGTACAACCTTATATGAATGATGAGAAAGTGGTGGCTTATGAGTAAACAGTTAAATGGACAAGAAAAAAGTGAATTAGTACATGATGTTTTTCAAAATGTTTCAACGAAATATGATCGATTAAACGATATAATAAGTTTCAATCAGCATAAATCGTGGCGTAAATATACGATGAAACAAATGAAAGTTAAAAAGGGCGCAAAAGCACTGGACGTATGTTGTGGCACAGGAGACTGGACAATACAGATGTCTCAGGCAGTAGGTAGTCATGGCCACGTTACAGGCTTGGATTTCAGTGACAACATGTTAAGTGTCGCACATAAAAAAACGGATCATATTGCTAATATTAATCTTATTCATGGTAATGCGATGGATTTACCATTCGAAGACAATACATTTGACTATACGACAATTGGTTTTGGATTACGTAATCTGCCGGATTATAAGAAAGGCTTAGAAGAAATGTATCGTGTATTAAAACCTGGAGGAATGATTGTAGTCTTAGAAACAAGTCATCCAACGATGCCAGTATTTAAACAAGGATATAAGCTGTATTTTAAATACATTATGCCTTTCTTTGGTAAAGTTTTCGCGAAATCAATGAAAGAATACAGCTGGTTACAGCAAAGTGCATTTGAATTCCCGGATAAATACACGTTAGCGCATTTAATGGCTGAAACGGGCTTTACACATATTAAATTCAAAGGCTTTACAGGTGGCGTAAGCGCGATGCATCTCGCATACAAACCAAAAGAAAACTAGAATGGATGATTGCTGTGAGTTATAAAGCATTTTTACAACCATATATATTTGAAGTTGAACAGAGGTTACAGACGTTAATTCAAAGTGAATCTACAGTGATCACCGATGCATCTAAGCATATATTAAATTCTGGCGGTAAACGCGTGAGACCGATGTTTGTACTGTTAAGCGGATTTCTAGCTAAAGGTGATAAAGAACATTTGATTCGTACAGCTGTATCACTGGAACTTATACACATGGCAAGCCTTGTTCATGACGATTATATAGATAATAGTGACAAACGTAGAGGTAATACTTCTGTGCATATGGCTTTTAACAAGGACACAGCAATTCGAACAGGACATTTCTTATTGGCTCGTGCATTAGAAAATATTGCAGAAATTAAGGATTCACAGTATCATCAAATATTCAGTGAAACAATATTAGAAGTTTGTTTCGGCGAATTTGATCAGATGGCAGATCGCTTTAATTATCCCATTACATTCACAGAGTATTTAAGACGCATTAATCGTAAAACTGCAATTCTCATTGAAGCAAGCTGTCATCTAGGAGCCGTGAGTACGAATCTTGATTCATATACAACCTATCATATCAAACAGTTCGGTCACTGCATTGGTATGAGCTACCAGATTATTGATGATATTCTGGATTATACGAGTAATGAAGCGACACTTGGTAAACCGGTAGGAAGTGACATCCGAAATGGACACGTCACCTACCCGCTTATAGCAGCGATTGATGTATTAAATCAGCGTGAGGATTACAGACTGGAACAAAGTGTAATGCAATTACAGCAAGCTTCAGATGAAGCGGTATTTGATTTTATCATTGAACAGGTGAAACGACATGGCGTACACTCTTCGGAAGTATTGAGCAGAAAGTACGGTGATAAAGCGAAATTTCATCTAGATCAACTGCCTGACAGTAACATCAAAAGCTATTTAGTACAAATTCATGAAAAAATGTTGAAACGTATTTATTAGTAATTGCAAGAAATCGCTTACAATGTTAAACTGTTTAAGGATTTACTAAATTAAAAGAGGTAGGGATAACCATGGAAAAAACATTTTTAATGATTAAACCTGACGGTGTAGGTCGCGGTCTTATCGGAGAAATCGTAAAACGTATTGAAAACAAAGGCATCAAAGTTGTAGGTGCTAAATTAATGACGGTGTCAGAGGATTTAGCTAAAACACATTACGGTGAGCATAGCGAAAAACCATTCTTCGGCGAATTAGTTGAGTTTATTACTTCAGGACCTGTATTTGCGATGGTACTTGAAGGTGAAAACGTTGTTGAAATCGGACGTACATTAGTAGGTAAAACAAACCCTGCCGAAAGTGCTCCTGGAACAATTCGCGGAGACTTTGGTATGACTGTTGGTAAGAACATCATCCATGGTTCAGATTCAGTCGCATCAGCTGACAAAGAAATCGCATTATGGTTTAAAGAAGAAGAAATTTTATCCTATGACTTAGTGACATCTGCTTGGGTGTACTAAATCGAAAACGATTAAATACTTAGGTTAAGACATATTTGTCTTGACCTTTTTCTTTTTGATTATAAATATCATTGTAAGTGCGTTATAATAATACTTATTATATATTGTGAGGTTTTAATATGAGATTTCTAACAGCCGGAGAATCACATGGTCCGAAACTAACTGTGATTATTGAAGGTATTCCATCGAACATGAAGTTATCAAGTGACATGATTAATAAAGAGATGTTCAAACGTCAAGGTGGTTATGGGCGTGGCCGTCGTATGCAGATTGAAAAGGATACAGTCGTAATTACATCAGGTGTACGCCATGGCATTACACTCGGCAGTCCGATCACAATCGAAGTGATTAACGATGATCATAAACATTGGCTTAAGATTATGGGTGTAGAAGAAAGTGAAGAAATGACGCCGGATAAACGTAAGATTACAAAGCCGCGACCGGGTCATGCGGATTTAGTTGGTGGTATGAAATATCGTCATAGAGATTTACGTAATGTTCTGGAACGATCCAGTGCTCGTGAGACTGCTGCACGTGTTGCTGTCGGTGCAGTGTGTAAAGTGCTGCTTGAATCTTTAGGGATAAGTGTCTATTCACGCGTCATAGAGATTGGTGGTGCACGAGATAATGGTGAATATACTCTGGATGAAATTAAGAAGAAAAATGACATAAATGATGTTCGATGCATTGATGAAACAGTGGCACAGATGATGCGTGATAAAATTGACGAAGCAAAGTCGAATGGGGACTCCATCGGTGGAGAAGTACAGGTTATTGCTGACGGCGTGCCAGTCGGTCTTGGCAGTTATGTGCAATATGATCGCAAGCTGGATGGTAAAATTGCACAATCTGTCATCAGTATCAATGCATTTAAAGCTGTGGGTTTCGGTGCAGGATATGATATGAAGCATCTACCTGGATCTAAAGTACAAGATCCAATCAGCTATAAAGAGGGTAGCGGCTACTCTAGAATGACTAACAATCTTGGGGGATTTGAAGGTGGCATGACGAATGGGATGCCGATTATAGTGAACGCTGTAATGAAACCTATACCGACGTTGTATAAACCGCTTCAATCTGTTGATATCGATACGAAAGAAGTATATCAGGCTTCAATCGAACGCAGTGATAGCTGTGCTGTACCTGCAGCATCCATTGTCTGTGAACATGCGGTTGCGTTTGAACTAGCAAAAGAGATATTAAATGAATTCCAGAGCAATGATTTAGAGCAGTTGAAAGAGAGTATTGCACGACATAGACAGGCAATCCTTGATTATTAAGGAGCAGATATGAAGTTAACGACAAACTATATAGACAATAATTATGATATTGTTGTAGAACACGAAGCATTCAATTTAAATCTTGACTTTAAACATTATGATAAACGTATCGCACTGATTGATGAATCCGTTCATCAGCTGCATCAACAGAAAATTGATTTGTTCTTGAGCAAGCATTCTATCTTAAAGTTGTTGATTCCAAGTGGCGAGCAAGTGAAAACAATACATCATTATAGCAAGGTGGTAGAAACGCTATTATCGATGCATGTAACAAGACACAGTTGTCTCTTTGCAATTGGAGGAGGTGCGACAGGTGATTTTACAGGATTTGTTGCAGCAACTGTCCTACGTGGCATTCATTTTATTCAGGTGCCCACAACAATACTTGCTCATGACGCCTCGATCGGTGGTAAAACTGGGATCAATGCAAGCGCAGGTAAGAATTTAATCGGTGCATTTAAACGACCTGATATGGTGATCTATGATCTGGATTTTCTAGATACGTTATCACAAAGCGAAAAGTTAAGTGGCTTTGCTGAAATTATTAAACACGTATTACTCAATGCTAATGGTCGTATTGGTAAAAGTGATACTTTATTAGAAATAATGCATGACGTTCAAGATGGAACTTGTTTGAGTGAGCTGCATGCGATTGATAAGTGGATAACATTTGGTATTCAGACAAAGATGAAAGTTGTGCATGATGATGAATTTGAATCAGGTGTTAGAAAGTTTTTAAACTTCGGACATACTTTGGGGCATGCGATTGAATTTCATCATAAGTTACCTCATGGCATTGCAGTAATGCATGGCATGATCTATGCATTACTTTTAAGTGATGTGACTGAAACTGACATCCTATCACTCATGCGCTGGATGCACCATCTCGGGTTAAAGAAATTAGCCTATGATAACTTTGATATATATTACAAGCTTATGAGACAGGATAAGAAGAATGTAGCGAATGATATTAGTTTTGTATTGTACTGTGAAAATAATGGATATAAAGTAGAACAAGTAGATGTTAAACGACTAAGGAAAGCATTTGAGAGGTTAAGAAAGCTAGAAGGTGAACTGTTGTGAAATTAAAATATAATGGCCCATTAACAGGAGAAGTTTCTGTTCCTGGTGATAAATCGATAACGCATCGTGCAATTATGCTTGCGAGTTTAAGTAAAGGAAAGACGGTTATTTCAAAGCCATTACTGGGAGATGACTGTATTTCAACGATTAATATTTTCAGGAAGCTAGGCGTTCAGATTTCAATAGAAGAGGATAACGTTATCGTTGATTCACCAGGCTATGAGCAGTTTCGTGAGCCTGATGAAATCCTTTATACTGGAAATTCAGGGACTACGACACGATTATTATGCGGCTTACTTGCGGGTCTTCCATTTAAGACGATATTGGACGGAGATGCATCCATTGCGCAACGTCCGATGGGGCGCGTGATCGAACCCTTAAGACAGATGGGGGTAAATATTAAGGGAAGGAATAATCAGTTTACACCGATTATGATCAATGATGGAGATATTTCTAAAGTACAGGGAATAGACTACATGATGCCTGTGAAAAGTGCTCAAGTAAAAAGTGCGATATTACTAGCCGGTCTATATGCAGATGATGAAGTGCACATCACTGAACAAGACATCTCTCGAAATCATACGGAATTAATGTTTAAAAACAGTAATATTGATATTGAGGTTAATGATAGAACAATCCTGTTAAAACCAAATGGTATACATGACATTAAGATGAATGATATACATATTCCTGGAGACATATCTTCGGCTGCCTTCTTTATTGTTGCTGCATTGATTATCCCTGGCAGCATGATTACTCTGCATGATGTTGGAACGAACGTAACGAGAAGTGGTATTCTAGAAGTTGTCAAGATGATGGGCGGTAATATTCAAGTTATTGACAAAGCACAACAGACAGAACCTGTAAGTGATATCATCGTTTCATATACGCATAATCTGACAGGAATTACGATTGAAGGTTCATTAATTCCGAAGCTTATTGATGAGATACCAGTGATTGCATTACTCTTAGCACATGCACAGGGCAGGAGTGAGATAAGAGATGCAGAGGAACTGAAGGTGAAAGAGACCAATCGAATTGATACGGTTGTTTCTGAACTGAACGCATTAGGTTATAAGTTAGAACCAACAACGGATGGTATGATCGTTTACGGTAAAGTAAAGGATGTGCGTGCACGTAATATCTTTGATTCTTATGGCGATCATCGTATCGGAATGATGCTTGCAGTTGCAGCATTACTTGAAAAGGTAGAAATCGAAATCAATCAATTTGAAGCGGTAAATATTTCATATCCGAACTTCATAGGACATATTAAGCAGTTAAAAGGAGATTTGTAATGGATATTAATCAATTAATCGATCAGATTCATCTGCAGCATCTAGAAGGCCTGAACGATAATGTTAAAAGGGCTTTATTTACAGATGATCATGATGCACTTTTTGAACTGGGTACAACCCTCATGCAGTTTGGTATTGTACAAGAAGGTAAACTTGTGTTTGAACGGCTGTTTGAACTATACCCCGATGAGCCTGAGGTACTAAGCTTTTATATCGAAAGTTTAATCGATACGAATGATATGGATCAAGCACTAATGATATTACATGGGCTTCCTAAAACAATAGAAAGATTGATGCTTGAAGCGGATATCTTTCAACAGCAGGATATGCCAGAAGTCGCAATTGAGAAGGTGAAGGAAGCTTATGAACTATCTAGTGAAGATCCAGTGCTTAGCTTTGCATTAGCAGAACTCTATTACTTTGACGGGCAGTATCTACCAGCTGTAAGAAACTACGAAACACTATTAAATAGTGGTATCGATGAAATTAATAATGTTAATTTGAATTTAAGGATTGCAGATAGTTTATTACAGACGGGTGATTATGATCAGGCGGTAGTTTACTATGAGAAAATAGACGAGAAAGATTATACGAGCGATGATTTCTTCAAAAAAGCGATTAGCTATCAAAAATCCGGGCTGATGGATAGAGCAATATCGACACTGCAGTCTTTACTGGATAAAGATCCTGATTTTATGCAGGCATATCTGTTATTAGTTGAGCTGTTAGAAAGTGAACGCAAATATGAAGATGCAATCTTGGTAGGTCAGCAAGGGATACGATTAAATGAATTTTATAAAGAGCTGCTTGTGGATACTGGACGTATTATGATTAAGATGCATAATGAAGAAGGAGCAGACTATCTAATCCAGGCTCTAACAATCGATCCATCGTATACTGAAGCAGGATTAGTATTAGCAGACTACTATCGCAAAGAAGAACTGTATGAAGAGATGGTCCAGTTATTCACTGTTATTGACGAAGATGATATTGATCCAGAGATTTTATGGCATTTAGCATATAGCTATCAACAGCTGGAAAAAGATAAAGAAGCAAAGCATTTCTATAAAGAAGCTTATAATAGTCTGAATGAAAATGTCTCTTTCCTGAAAGATTATTATTATTACACCCGAGAAATAGCAGATCAATCTCGCAGCGAACAGCTCTACGAAATAATTATTGGTCTGGAACCGGAGTTTGATGACGCATACTAATATTGTCGATGACCGCAGAAACTATATAAGATATCTGCTACTCAATCATAATATTGACAACAAGAACACGGTGTGGATATTAAACTTATTAAAAGATCGAGATGATATACTCTCCTATATTCATATTATGAGAGCTGATGCATTTATTAATCGTCTGATTATTTATCCAGACTTTAAATGTCATCTCGTACTTGCTCATGGAATTATTACCGATGCTTTTGTCATTTTTCATTATTTATCTTCATTAAATCATGATATTTATCTGGATGTCATACTTCATGATAACAAATATGTTGAAATTGAGATAAAAGAACTGCTGAGCTATGTAGTAATATCATTAAATAACTTTGAATACAAAGAAATTAAGAACAAGCTTCACTATATCCAGCATAATGAAATTATAAAGAAAGAAGTTAAACGTTACATAGAGCCTTTGATTGAAGAAACTTTAGTGAATAAAGATAAGGATAAATTTAATCAACTTACGCATTTATTACAGATGATAGGAGAATAGGAATGCTTTTTAATCATAATGATCTTATGTTGCTGAACGATCAGATAGAATATATTGATACTGCAATCATCCCGGCAATACCAGCCAACTATACTTCTCGACTTTTAGATATAGCAGATCAATATGAAATGATTCAATATGTAACTTTAGGTGCTGAACAACAGTTTAAAGGACGTCTCCTTGTATTGCCTCCAGTGCAAATTTTAGGTGACTATGATCCGATTGGTCTTATAGATACACAACTTAAAGAATATGGATTCAAGAATATCGTTGTCGTATGTCCACAAACATTACAAATTGATGCTGATAATGTCCATAAAGTGAGTATCATTCCATTAGAATCTATGGATAATGAAATGAAACAGGAATTTATTCAGGATAATGTCAAATCGTTGATGAAATTTATTATTACACTTTGGAATAAATAATGACAATTTTAGTACTTAAATTGTGACATCTTATTGACCAAGCTATATTTATAGGCTAAAATTGATATGTCCTAGTATATTTTATAAAAAGAATCGCATTAGAGGGGGGAAAATTAAATGAGCCAACGTGTCACACGACGCCAATTTTTAAACTATTCCTTAATGGGAGTTGGATCATTTATGGCTGCTGGTATGGTTATGCCTTTAGGTCGTTTTGCACTAGATCCAGTATTTAAAAGTGGTGCAGCTGGAGATATGATCACTACTAGCGTTAAAGTTTCAGAAATTAAAGAAGAACCGACAAAGGTTGACTTTAAATTCGAACAAAAAGATGCATGGTACACGAGTGAAGTAACAGAATTTGCATGGGTATATAAAGAAGGCGATGAAATTATTGCTTTATCTCCTGTATGTAAACACTTAGGTTGTACAGTATCTTGGAATGGTGATAAAGGTAATCCGAACCAATTCTTCTGTCCATGTCATAATGGTCGTTATGAGAAGAATGGTAAGAACGTTCCTGGTACACCACCGCTTGGGCCTTTAGACCAATATAAAGTTGGAGAAAAAGGCGGAATGTTAACAATCGGTAAAAAACACGAAAATGAATTAGTGAAATAGGAGGGGACAAAATGATCGATAAAATCTATGATTGGGTCGATGACAGACTCGATATTACACCAATTTGGCGCGATATCGCAGATCATGAGGTGCCTGAGCATGTTAACCCTGCTTATCACTTTTCTGCATTCGTATACTGTTTTGGTGGATTAACATTCTTTATTACTGTAATACAAGTTTTATCAGGTATGTTCTTAACGATGTATTATGTACCAGATATTGTTAACGCCTGGAAATCAGTTTATTATTTACAGCATGATGTAGCAGCAGGTGTTATCGTACGTGGTATGCATCACTGGGGTGCGAGTCTAGTAGTAGTAATGATGTTCTTACATACACTACGCGTATTCTTCACGGGATCATATAAACAACCACGTGAATTAAACTGGTTAGTCGGAGTATTAATTTTCTTCGTAATGTTAGGATTATCGTTTACTGGTTATTTATTACCATGGGATATGAAAGCATTATTTGCGACAAAAGTAGGTTTACAAATCGCTGAATCCGTACCGTTTATCGGTCCATGGGTAAAAACTTTATTAGCTGGTGACCCACATATTGTTGGAGCACAGACATTAACGCGATTCTTCGCGATTCATGTATTCTTCTTACCTGCATGTTTATTCGCGTTGTTAGCAGCTCACTTTATTATGATTAGAAAACAAGGTATTTCGGGGCCACTATAAACACGAATATTCTAAAAGGAGGTTATACAGATGCATCGCGGAAAAGGGATGAAATTTGTTGGTGATTCACGTATTAAATCTTATGAAAAACCAAAGTTAAATCGAGATTATTCAGAATTTCCTGGTAAAACAGAAAGCTTCTGGCCAGATTTCTTATTAAAAGAATGGATGACAGGTGCGGTATTCTTAGTTGCATATTTATGTTTAACAGTAGCGCACCCATCTCCATTAGAACGTATCGCGGATCCATCAGATACAGGTTATACACCTTTACCTGACTGGTACTTCTTATTCTTATACCAAATCTTAAAGTATACGTATGCTTCAGGACCATTTAATACATTTGGTGCGATTGTTATGCCAGGGATTGCATTCGGTGCATTAATGTTAGCACCTTGGTTAGATCGTGGACCAGAGCGTAAATGGAATAAGCGTCCATTAGCTTCAGGATTTATGTTATTAGCGGTAGCCATCATCTTCTATACGACTTGGGAATCTTCACATTACCATGATTGGAAGAAACAAGCTGCACAAGGTAAAATCGTATTCACAAATTTAGATAAGAAAGACCCGACATACGAAAAGATCATTAAATCTAACTGTACTTCATGTCACGGTGGAGAATTGACAGGTGGCGCTGGTCCAAACTTGGTTAAAGCGAATCTACCTGCAGCTGGTGTAGAAGCGTTTGTTAAAAATGGTAGTGGCGCAATGCCTTCATTTAAAGATACGCTGACAGAAGAACAAATTAAAGAAGTTGGAAAGTTCATCGAAGGTTTAGAAGAAACTGACGAGAACGGAAAGCCATTGAAAAAATAATATTTTAGAGAATCATCTTATTCTAGATGATTCTTTTTTTATGAGGTGATCACTTGTCACAATATTATTACTGGATACAAAATAAAAAGTTTCTCACATTGATTATATTTTGTAATATTGTCGGTACGGTGTATGGATACTACTGGTATTTAGGTCAACTTCAGCAGACGAAATGGTATTTTATACCGTTTGTTCCAGATAGTCCGACTGCATCATTATTTTTAGTGATTGCACTGACGGCAATATTAATGAATAAGCATCTTCCGATAATTGAAGTCCTTGCGTTCGTTACGCTGATAAAATATGGTGTCTGGGCTGTCGTTATGAATATCCTCGTCTTTATTACGCTAGATGATGTCACGGCGATGGGAATGATGCTTGTAATCTCACATGCAGTTATGGCAATACAGGCGTTATTATTTGTTCCTTTGTTCAGAGTCAGCTTATTATCAATCGGAATTGCATCAATATGGGTATTTCATAATGATGTCATAGACTATGTTTATATGCAGTATCCGGTTTACAGTATGCTTTCTGACTATATCCAGCATATCGGTTATTTTTCATTCTGGTTATCAGTGTTTAGTTTTGCTTTATTATTTATCTTGAATAGAGATAAATTATTTGATTAATTTTGACCAATAAATTAGAATTAAATTAAATCTATTAAGGAGTGTTTTGATGAGCTATATTCTTTATTTTATTATTATTATGCTGGTGCCGATGTATTTCCAGTATAAAGTAAAATCAACTTATAATAAGTACAGCAGGGTGAAATCTACAAGTGGTAAATCAGGACAGCAAGTAGCAGAGGAAATACTTGCAGCGAATGGTATTACAGATGTGAGAGTAGTAGAAGGCGAAGGCTTTCTATCAGATCATTACGATCCATCAAAGAAGCTTGTCGTACTTAGTCCCTCTAACTTCAGACAGCCAAGTGTTGCTGGTACTGCAATCGCTGCGCATGAAGTTGGTCATGCGATTCAGCATGCGACTGGATATAGTATGCTGAAGTTACGTAGCGCTTTGTTGCCTCTAGCAAATTTAGGAACAACATTCAGTTACTTGTTAATTATGGTCGGAGCAGTATTAACTGGCATTTCTCAGCAAGGCGGAGGAATTGGTTCTATGGCAATCTGGGCTGGTGTCATCTTAATGTCCTTTGCTGTATTATTCTCAATTGTTACACTGCCTGTTGAATTTGATGCAAGTAACCGCGCGATGAATCAAATAGAGAAATTAGGCATTGTGAATGCTGAAGAATATAAGCATGCGAAACGTGTACTATCAGCAGCCGCTATGACATATGTAGCAGCAACAGCAGTAGCAGTAGCAGAATTCTTAAGATTCTTCATGATGGCAAGAAATAGTGATTAATCATTAGTAGAGGTCAGAACAAATTTGTTCTGACCTCTCTTTTATCATCCATTATCTTTCAATGGGTTTTTTAAATTCATCTAATGTAAACCCTTCACCTAATACATCATGTACATCAAGTAATGATACAAATGCATGCGGGTCAATTGAGTGTATGATTTGTTTTAAACGTGTAATTTCATTTCTTGGTACGACACAATAGATGATGGGTCTTTCAGTTTGGGAGTAGTGACCATGAGCAGAGATAATCGTCACTCCGCGGTCAAGTAATGAATTGATTTCGTCTGATATTTCTTTATGTCGTTCTGAGATGATCAGTGCGCCACGAGCAGAGTATCCAGAATCCTGAATGATATCAATTACGCGTGCTCCAACAAAAACGCATACTAACGTATACATTGTTATGATGTAATCACCGATTGTAATATAGGTTGCAATAAGAACTAAGCAGTCAAATGCAAACATCGTTCTTCCCATAGCGATATCGAAGTATTTCTTCATCAAACGTGCCAGTATATCCACGCCTCCAGTAGTGCCTCCGAATCTGAATATTATACCAAGACCCACGCCTATAAAAACGCCACCAAATAAACTTGCGAGTAGTAGATCTTCTTTTAGGTCGATATGCATTGGATAGCGCTCACAAAGCCATAAGAATAACGATACACTTAGCGTGCCTGTAAGCGTATAGATAAAAGACAGCCTTCCAAGAAGCTTATACCCAACAAAAAATAGTGGAATATTAAAAATTAAGTTCATGAGAGCAGGGCTTGTACCAAATAAATGATATAATATTAACGCAATGCCGGTAAATCCACCTTCAGTCAGTTCGTTTGTCATATTGAAATTTACAATACCAAAACTAAAAATAAATGCACCTATTAATATGAAGAAGATGTTGATTAAATTAAGATGTATTTTCATATTTAATCTCCTTTCAAATTATATTATACATAATATTCTGTTATCTTGGAGGAAATGAATGAAAACATTAGAAGAAATGCAGCAGGAAGTTGATAAATATATTAGCCAGTTTAAGACAGGCTACTTTACACCGATGGAAAATATGGTCCGACTCACGGAAGAGGTAGGAGAGCTTGCGCGTGAAATCAATCATGTGTATGGACCAAAACAAAAGAAGTTAAGTGAACAAGAAAAAGAAATAGGAATGGAGCTCGCAGATAACTTGTTTGTACTCATCTCTCTTGCAAATTCAATGGATATTGATCTAACCCATTATTTCGATAGAACAATGGAGAAATTTAATACAAGAGATTTTAATAGATTCGAAAGAAAATAACTGGAGGTTTTACTATGAAAATTGGAATTACATGTTATCCGACAATGGGAGGCTCAGGTATCATTGCTACTGAACTAGGAATAAAAATGGCAAAACGTGGACATGATGTGCATTTTATTACGTCTAATACACCATTTAGAATTCATTTTCAGATGCCTAATATTACTGTTCACCAGGTGGATGTCAATCAATATTCCGTCTTTCAATATCCACCTTATGATATTACACTTGCTACAAAAATAGCGGAAGTTATTAATCTGTATGATCTTGATGTCCTTCATATGCATTACGCTGTTCCCCATGCAATTTGTGGTATTCTTGCCCGACAAATTGCGAGAAAAGATGTAAAGATAGTAACGACTTTACACGGAACGGATATCACAGTATTAGGCTATGATTCAACGCTTAAGGAAGCAATTAAGTTTGGAATAGAAGATAGCGATGTTGTTACAAGTGTCAGTAATTCGTTAACAGAAGAGACCTATGAAATTGTTGCACCCAATAAAGAGATTCAGACGGTCTACAACTTTATTAACGAAGAAGATTTTAATAATACATCCAATCCTAAATTGAGGGCCTGCTATGGTATTACCGAAGAAGAAAAGGTAGTTATACACGTATCGAATTTCCGTAAAGTTAAACGCATACAAGACATCTTGAAAACATTTAAGCAAGTGTCTGAAAAGACTGCTTCTAAGTTATTATTGATTGGTGATGGGCCAGAGCTGTCAAATATGCGACTTTGTGCTGAGCAGCTGGGTATAGGTGACAAGGTGTTATTTCTTGGAAAGCAGGAACAAGTAGCACCATTATATCAGATGGCAGATTTATTCTTATTGATGAGTGAAAAAGAAAGTTTCGGTCTCGTATTGTTAGAGGCGATGCATTCCGGTGTCGTATGTATCGGAACAACAGCGGGAGGTATTAAAGAGGTTATCAGACATGGAGAAACAGGTTATATTGTGGATGTTGGAGATACGGAGGCTGCCGGAGAATATGCACTTGCTCTGTTAACAGATGATATACTTTATAAAAGATTCCAGAAAAACATGATAGAAGATATTAACTCACGATTTTCATCTGAACATATTACAGATCAATACGAAGCAATCTACAGTAATTTAATTGAAGGTGCAAGAGAACAGTGAGGATGCAGATCAAGAATATGATAAAGGCATTACAGCCACATGAGCAGCATCGATTTAAGTGCGCATTCGGTATCATCGAAACTTTAGAATCATATGGATACAAAGGCTATATCGTTGGCGGTGCTATTAGAAATCTATTAATGGGTATCCCGGTCAATGATATCGATATTACCACTGACTGTCTTCCAGAGCAGATGATCCGTATCTTCGAACGCACAATTCCTGTCGGGATTGAACATGGAACAGTTATAGTACTTGTTGACGACTTCCCATTTGAGGTGACAACGTTCAGAGAGGATGGCGAATATAAGGATCACCGAAGGCCAGACTCCGTAAACTTTGTAACGTCATTGAAAATAGACCTGGAACGAAGAGATTTTACTGTCAATGCGATTGCAGCAGACAAATATCAACTTTATGATTATTTTGACGGAACAAAACATATCGAAGACCAATTAATTCAAGCGGTTGGTAATCCTGCATTAAGATTTGAAGAAGATGCATTGCGGATTATACGTGCTTTAAGATTTATGAGCGTATTAGATTTTAAAATTGAGCAAGAAACTTTAGAAAATATGAAGGAAAGCGCACAATATCTTGAGTCTGTATCAATTGAAAGAATAATAATAGAGTTATGTAAACTTTTATCAGGGGTAAATGTAACAAGATCATTAAAGTTATTTTTTGAACTTGGAATTAATCGCTATATTCCGTTTTTTAAAGACATGAAGCCTTATATCGTTACCCAGCCGGTACTACTTTATGAATACATCTCAAGTTACATATTTCTTCATGATCAGACACTTTCACAGACACTTCCGCAACTGAAGTTGTCAAATGCTGAAAAGAAAAATATTAAACAGACAATAACGCTACTGCATCATTTGGTAGAAGGTGATAGAACAATCGAATATCTACTTTATCATTTTGGATTAGATTTCTTGAAACGTACACTGAGTCTTGCAAGGACGGTTAATATTGAAAATCTTCATATTAACTATAAGTCTTATGATGAGAAGTCACTTTCTGAAATATACGACGGGCTACCCATTCATTCGAGAGAGAGTCTTGCAATCAATGGTACAATACTAATGGAATATTATAAAAGAAAAGGTGGTCCGTGGATAAAAGATATCCTGAGCATCACCGAGAATGCGGTTTTACACAACGAGGTGCAGAATACAAAAAATACTTTGCTGGAATGGATTGATTGTAATGTCGAAATATGAAAATGATATCGTTAAAATGTTGCTCGAGTCGAATACTTCTGTGTCAGGACAAAAGATTGCTGAACAATTAAATATATCACGAACTGCTGTATGGAAAGCGATTGACCAACTAAAGGACAGAGGATATAAGGTTGAATCTATTAGTAATAAAGGTTATCTGCTTGTTGCTTTTCCAAAACAGTGGGACAGTCATCTTCTCAGTAGCATATTAGAAAGGTCTTCATTATTTAATAAAGGATATATTTTTGAAGAACTTAAGTCTACTCAGGATGAAGCAGAAAAGATTGCTTTGTCAGAATCACAGCCTTTTATAGTGATTAGTGAGAAGCAGACGGAGGGTAGAGGTCGTTTTAAACGTCATTGGTCATCGCAGCCCAATACAGGGTTATGGATGAGTATCGTATTACAGCCTGACATCAGTTTGCAGAAACTAACAACATTTAATCTATTTATCGCACTTGCGCTCGCTAAAACAGTTGGATACTATCATCCAGATGTTAAAATAAAATGGCCCAATGATATTTATCTGAATGAAAAGAAATTAAGTGGATTCTTAACAGAAATTAAAGGGAGCCAGGATAATATCACTCAAATTATTTGTGGTATTGGTGTTAATTTAAATACCCAGCGCACTGATTTCCCGAATGAACTTGAATCAACTGCTACTAGTTTACATATTGAAACAGGTGATAATATTGATAGATATGAATTCCTTGAAAGACTAATACTGAATGTTGAGAAATATTATTATTTGTTCTTAACAGGAACATTTAGTGAAATCAAAGATGAATATGAATCATATGCCTTAATATTTGACCGAACATTAAAGTATACTGAAGGAAGTCGTGTAATTATTGGTCAAGCCGAGTCCTTGAATAATGATGGCACATTGAACGTAAAATCAGCAGAGGGTGATATGCATCGATTTATCAGTGCTGATATTGAATTGTAGGTGAAATTTATGAATAGAAAGTATGCCGTTGTCGATATTGAGACGACAGGAAATAATCTGGATAGTGATGAAATTATCCAAGTGGGTATTGCAATCGTTCAAAATAAAAAAATAATAGAGACATATGATACGTTTATTGCTTGTAATAACGAAATACCGGCCTTTATACAGTCTCTCACCAAAATTGACGCCATCGACCTTGTAGATGCACCAAACTTTAGTCATGTCGCATCACATATTATCAAACTTCTAGATGGCTGTGTGTTTGTTGCTCATAATGTACAGTTTGATCTAAGGTTCCTACAGAAGTACTTCAGTGAATCGGGACATAAATTTCAGCCCCGTTATATCATTGATACGGTTGATTGGTTTAAGATTGTCTATCCATCGCTAGAGCGATACCAATTGAAATCTATTGCTGATGATCTTGGAATTAAGTTAAGCAGTGCACATCGTGCAATCGATGATGCAATCGCAACTGCAGAAGTATTTATTGAAAGTATAAAAAAAGTTGCGACTTTCCCTTCGGATACGATCAAGATGCTCTATCAATTCGCTAAACGAATGCGTTATTCAAGTGATGAACTTTTGTTCGAAATCTTAGTTTCACAAACACAAGCGCATCATTATGAAAGCTGGAACGGACTCTACTACAATAAAGCAACAAAAAAGAATCCAAGTTTATATCCATTCGAAGAAGAATATCGCACCTATTTTAAACGTGCGATCAGTCAGCTGGGATATACATTTCGAGAGAAGCAGTGTGAGCTTTCTGAGCACATATACAGACAATTACGTGAAGACAGCGTTCTGACGATTGAAGCCGATCTTGGTGGTGGTAAGACTATAAGTTATTTACTGGCAGCTGTTTATTATTTAAGTACCCATAGGAAGTCGCTATTAATTTCTACATCTACGATTTTTCTGCAGAATCAACTCATTGATGAAGATTTAAGACGAATTGAACATGCGTTGAAGATAAAAGTGCCTTTTCAGATTATCAAGAGTAGGCGCCATTACTTATCGTTAGAATTTGTATCGTTTATTCTAGATGATCAGAAAGAGAATCATGATATTCTTCTTTTAAAGATGCAGCTTATCGTATACCTATTGGAACCACATGGTGGAGATATTGATCGACTGAATTTAAATGGCGGGAGAAAAATTTATTTTGAATTGATGACTTCCATGTTCGATAACGCTCAGCATCAACATTTTTCGTATGAGGATTCTAGTGAAACATTGCATATCGGTATAACGAACCATGCGCATCTTTTAAGTAGAAGAAAAGATAATATATTTAATCATTATGAACACCTTATTGTTGATGAAGCTCACCAGCTTTTAGATTATGCATTAAACAATTCTTATGATGCACTGAATTATCAAACAATCAAATATATTATTGGACAGACGATAAAGTCGGTTCCAGATAATACTTCTAACACTTTGGATACGCTTGTAGATATGGATTTTGAAATTAGCCAGCTCAATCATAAAATTGATGATATGTTTGACCATCTTCTGGAGAATTATTCCTCTAAATCCGTGGTAAAGGTAAAAGTAGAAGAGAATGATGATATATATATATTATTCAAAGAGATTCATTCGATGATTAATGTTTTGCTTTCATATGAAATGGATGTGTCTATACGAACGAGATTAGAGACCGTACAGCAATATTTCTTATCGGTATGGATACAGATAAAGGTCTATAAAGAATTGTATATTCATATGAAGAATAATAGTAAATCGGGAATGTCACTTATAAGTAAATCTATTAAATTAAATGAAATATTAACCAACAGAATCTTTGACCGTTTTACATCAAAGGTCTTTGTATCAGGTACGATGCAGACCTTGTCGTTTCTAGAGCAATTCCATCCATCGCTAGACCATTTTTACAAGTATGAAAATACATTTTCTAAATATAAGGCAACACTCTTTGTTCCATCAGATATTCAGAACTACAACTATATGAAACAGGATCAGTATATTGAGTCATGTCTGCAATATATTCATTATTATCTTGAAAATATATCTTCCAAAGTATTGATTCTGATGAATAGTTATCGTCAGATCGAGATACTAAGAAGTTATCTTGTAGAGCTGTATGATCCATCGTTAATTATTACTCAGACATCAGATGTTAATACGTCGAAGTTAAATGAACAGTTTAATACGCTTGACAATGGAATATTCTTAGCAACTCAGACGTTCTATGAAGGAGTAGACTTTAAGTATGATGGATTTAAGACAGTGATGATTATTTCATTACCATTTATGCACCCAGATGATCTGAATATTATGCTGATGCGAGATGAAGTGAATGATGTATTTATGGATTATCAGCTACCTGGTGCTGTAAATAAGCTGCATCAGGCAACAGGACGCTTAATTCGTAATGAACAGGATAGAGGTATGCTTATCTGTTTTGATCGTAGGCTACTTGAAGGACGATATGCAAACTACTTTAGTCATGTTCTAAAGTCCTTTCATGTCAAATCCGGAACAATTGAAGACTTTACAGAAATTATCGAACAAATTAATCAAGAAAAGTAATGCACACCCCTTATCTTTCATGCAGATAATTGGTAAACTATAATTATAATAACAATGAAATGGAGAATTTTTTATGACGAAGATTACAATTAATCAATCACCTAATTACGTGGGTCAAACAGTTACGATTGGTGCATGGATCTTAAACAAGCGCTCTAGTGGTAAAATTGCCTTTTTACAGCTACGTGATGGTACAGGATTTATGCAGGCAGTTGTTGTTAAAGAATCCATTGGTGAAGATTTATTTAAAGTAGCCAAAGGTATTACACAGGAATCATCACTATTCATTACTGGTGTGATTAAAGAAGATGAACGTTCTGACTTTGGGTTTGAAATGGAAGTAACCGATCTCGAAGTTATTCAT
Organism: Macrococcus sp. S115; assembly: GCF_030067655.1. NCBI lineage: Bacteria > Bacillati > Bacillota > Bacilli > Caryophanales > Staphylococcaceae > Macrococcus > Macrococcus sp. S115. Next base: position 26,285 of record NZ_JASJES010000004.1, read on the forward strand.
GAAGCGGTAGATTATCCCATTACACCTAAAGCGCATGGTACAGATTTCTTAATGGATCATAGACATCTTTGGTTGCGTTCTAAACGCCAGCATGCCGTTATGAAAATTAGAAATGAAATTATTAGAGCGACGTATGAATTTTTTAATGAACAAGGATTTACAAAGATTGATCCACCAATACTAACTGGTTCAGCACCAGAAGGTACGAGCGAACTTTTCCATACGAAATATTTTGATGAAGATGCATTCTTATCTCAAAGTGGCCAGCTTTATATGGAAGCAGCAGCGATGGCACATGGAAAAGTATTCTCTTTCGGACCAACATTCAGAGCTGAGAAATCTAAGACGCGTCGCCACTTAATTGAATTCTGGATGATTGAGCCAGAGATGGCATTCTATAGACATGAAGATAGTCTGGAAGTGCAAGAGCAATATGTTACACACCTTGTAAAATCAGTACTTAAAAATTGTCAGTTGGATTTAAAGATTCTAGGACGCGATACAACAAAATTAGAGCAGATTACGACACCGTTCCCAAGAATAACATACACAGACGCAATCAAATTCCTAAAAGAACAAGGATTCGATGATATCGAATGGGGGGATGATTTCGGTGCACCTCATGAGACTGCAATTGCCAATCATTATGATAAACCAGTCTTCATCATCAATTATCCAACAAGTATCAAGCCGTTCTATATGCAGCCGAACCCGGAAGAAGAGGGTACTGTTAAATGTGCAGATATGATTGCTCCTGAAGGTTATGGTGAAATCATCGGAGGTTCGGAACGTATCGATGATCTTGAGCTATTACAACAACGTATTAAAGAACATGGTTTAGATCCAGAAGCCTATAGCTATTATACAGATTTAAGAAAGTATGGTAGCGTACCGCATTCAGGTTTCGGATTAGGTCTTGAACGTACAGTTGCATGGTTATCAGGAGTAGAGCATGTTAGAGAAACAAGTCCGTTCCCTCGTCTGTTGAACCGTCTCTACCCATAATTATTTCTATCCATTAAGTTAAATGAGAATCCGAACAATGTTTGAAAATGTTTATATTTTCTAGATTGTTCGGATTTTAATGTACAGCTAGCAATTATTAATATAAACAGTTGAAAGGAGCATGCATTATGGAACTGTTTAAAAAACCGGTGATCATACCACATCAGCTATTTAAATATTATCCGTTGTTAAACATTAGCGAAACTGAGTTGATGGTAATATTGAAAATTATAGAATTATCAGATGACCAACAGCTTCCCTCTTTTGAAATGCTTGCAGAACAGATGAGTATCAATCAAAATGAAATCATGCTGATTATCCAGAATTTAATTAGTAAAGATCTATTAAAGATAACCGTCGTTAAAGACAATCACGCACAGTTTAATGAAATTTTTGATTTTTCTTCCCTAGAAGAACAGTTAGATCAACTTCTAAAAAAACAAGCTAGAGCCGCAGATCAGCATAATAATCAATTGAATTTTGAGAAGGTGTTTGAACGTTTTGAAACGACATTTGGTAGACCGTTGACACCACTTGAAATTCAGACGATCAATCATTGGCTAGATAAAGATCACCATCATCTGGATCTAATCAATGAAGCATTAAATGAGGCATCTGTGCATAATAAACTAAGTATAAAGTATATCGATAGAATTCTGTTAAACTGGAAAAAGAAAAATGTTAAAAGTGTCGTGGATTCAAAAGAAGTAAGTAAACAGTTTAAGCAGAAAAATTTGGTAAAGCAAGTGCCAGATATTCCTGTATTTGACTGGGTAAATGGGGAGAGTCCTTATGATAAGTAAGAAAAAGACATTAGAAATGTTAGATATTATAGATGAGATGTTTCCGGATGCTGAATGTGAACTTGTGCATGACAATCCATTTGAACTAACGATTGCTGTGCTGCTATCTGCTCAATGTACGGACGTATTAGTGAACAAAGTGACAAAATCTTTGTTTCAGAAGTATAAGACTCCGGAAGATTATTTATCAGTTTCAATTGAAGAACTAATGGATGATATACGCTCAATAGGACTATATAAAAATAAGGCTAAAAATATTCAGGCATTATGTCGGATTCTAATTGATCGATATGATGGTCAAATTCCACAGTCTCATAGTGCGCTCGTTGAACTTCCAGGAGTAGGGCAGAAAACTGCAAACGTTGTCGTTTCTGTTGCATTTGGTATTCCCGCGCTTGCAGTAGATACACATGTAGAGCGTGTTTCAAAAAGACTTGGCATTTGCAGATGGAAAGATAATGTAAAACAAGTAGAAGCGACACTGACGAAACACATTCCGATGGAGCGATGGAATAAGACACATCATCAGCTGATTTTCTTTGGGCGTTATCATTGTACCGCACGTAATCCGAAGTGCCTTGAATGTCCATTATTACAGATGTGCAGAGAGGGCCGTAAAAGACATAAGGTGATAGTCCAATGAAAGAAGAACTGATTGAACTTGAAGCATCGATTGACGAAGCAATTAAGAACAGAAAAATGAAACAGAAGGAAAATCAGCAAAAAATTGATCGCTATTACCTATTGCTTATTAACATTTTGAATGAAATAAATGAAATTGATAGTATAGAAAGACAGTTAGATTATAACAAGAAACCTTTAAACTTCCATGACCGAATTGAATACTTTGAATCTCATAAATATCAGTATATGGGATATGAACAAATTAAAACGATGATGAAAGAAGTTTTAAAATTAAAAGCAGTCCATGATTTGAAGAAGAAAAAATAAAAAGAAGCCCTTATTTCATTCAATTAACAGCGTTGAAATGAAATAAGGGCTTAAATGTATAAATATATTCGTTTTTAATTACGGTTCACTTGTAGCAGGCTGTGTTGCACGTTCAGTTGTTGCCGGTTGCGTTGCCGGTTCGGTTGTTGCTCGCTCAGTCGTAGCGGGTTGTGCAGTCGGACGTTCAGTTGCTGCTTCTTGTGTAGTCGGGCGTTCAGTTGTCGGGCGTTCAGTCGTAGCACGTTCAGTTGTCGGACGTTCAGTCGTCGTACTTTCTACTGTACGAGCTTCAGTTGTGTTGGGTTCACGTGTCGTATTATAGTTTGTGTCATTTTGATAAGTATTTGTAGAAGCTGCCCGAGAATTATCCCGAACAGCATCATTTGTATTATTTGGTTTTACATTACTTGTATATCCATTATCTGATTGTCCTTTAACCTGTAGAAAGCCACCATATTTCTCCACAGAAGAAGGCATTTCAAAATCTTGACCATCAATTGGACTGATTTCACTCATAACTTGTCTGAAAAGTTCTTTTGGAAGCGATTGTTCTTCAGGACCTACAAAAGAATTCTCACCATATTGTGCCATTTGTGTGAAGCCCATCCACACAGACATCGTATATTGTGGTGAATACCCTACAATCCAAACATCTTTTGCTGCACTATCAGGTAAATTATATTTTTCGTAAGTTTCATCGCCATAAGTTCCTGTTCCTGTCTTCGCAGCAAGATTTAAACCAGGGATCTGACTACCGTAAGCAGTACCATATGGTTCAAATGTCCCTTTTAACATATCAGTAATCATATATGCTGTATAATCTTCCATTGCTTTTCTAGAATTAAAATCAAATTTTATAGTTTCATTATCTTGCGTTTCAATCTTTCGAATCGCATGAGATTCATTATATGTTCCGCCATTACCGAACGCAGCATATGCACTGGCCATCTGTAAAGGAGTAAACTCCGAAGATGATCCCCCTAGTGCCTCTGAAGGACCGAGATCGTTAGATGGATAATTTAATCCTAAGTTCTTTGCAAATTTATATGAGGCGTCATTTCCTGCCTCAGACTGTACCGCCTGGAATATCTTTAATGCGGGTATATTTAAACTTCGTCTTATTGCATCTCTCATTGTAACATTACCATGATTCTGAGAGTCATAGTTCTTAAATTTAATGCCGTGAATATCATATTCAGCTTCATCCTGAATTCTGTGTCCTGTTGACCATTGTTCGTTCTCGATTATAGGTCCATAGCTTAAAAACGGTTTAATTGTTGAACCAACTGGATGTACATCTGTAGCTAAATTTCTATCGACAACATCTGTATAGTTTCTTCCGCCACTAATTGCAATCAGGGCACCTGTTTTCGTATCAACGATAGAAGAAGCAGCCTGTTGATATTTATTCTTGTAGATGTTCATGTTATCAGTGTTATTCTGAAGTGATAATTGCACATTATTATCCATGGTAGTATAGATAGATAAACCACTTGTTAATATATCTTGTAAATTTTTACCCTCAAATTCTTTATTCTTCTTAATTTCTTGTTTTATCACGTTAATATAAGATGCATAATCCGGATCATTTTCTTCAAGGTTCTGTCTTTGTGCGGCTGTACGCTGCACTAAAGTTTGCGAAAGGTCTGTATTTTGTGCATCTTCCATTTCAGCCTTTGTTATTCTGCCATGACGGTTCATCAAATATAGAACAGTATCCTTGCGCTTTTCAGCAGCCTCTGGATTATCATATATATTATAGGTGTTAGGAATCTGAGGCAGACCGGCAAGATATGCTGATTCTGCGAGTGAAAGCTGATTTAAATCTTTATTAAAATAATATTTTGCAGCTGTTTTTACACCGTAGATACCATCAGAATAATAAATTTTATTAAGGTACATTTCAAATATTTCATCTTTACTGTATTCTTGTTCTAATCTGTAGGAAAGATACGCTTCCTGAGCTTTTCTTTCGATAGATTTTTTGTCTGTCAGAAAGGATCGTTTAACAACTTGCTGAGTTAAAGTAGACGCACCCTGTGACCCGAAACCTCCGGAGACGTTTTTAAATATTGCACCAGATAACCTTTTGAAATCGACAGCACCATGCTCATAAAAACGATTGTCTTCAGTTGCGAGTACAGCATTCTTTACTTGGTCAGGAATGTCTTTAAACTTGACCTGTTCTCGTTTTTGTCCCATTTGTAGAACGGTGACTAAGTTATCATCCTTGTCGTAAATTTTTGTAGGAAGCTGATCACGAAGCGATGCTTCATTAAACTTTGGTGCTTTGTATGCATAATATAGGAAAAGAAGCATTCCACAAATAAAAAGTGCAGCAAATAAAAGAAATATGCCGCCTGCAATTTGTAGAATTAACTTTTTTATATTACGTTTCTTCTTTCTAGCCATTAAAATTTCCTCACTCTCGATTTATTCATTAAAATATATGTGATCTATAACTTTTAAATAGTCGATTCTAGGCTGATATTTTTTTTCCACATGATAACCGTATTTTTTTATGTCATTCATAGGGATGGATTTCTTCTTCTCATTCTTATACAGGTCCCAATACTTTAAAAATGGTTCGATTGGAAGTAAGAAAACTTCTTCATGAAATGAAAAATAAAATAATATAAAACATATAGCGCCATGTTTTGAAACCTGCTGCATATGCTCTACTTGATGTTCATGTATATTATTTAACGGAAAACTAGTTTTATTTTGCGTTGCTTTTGCTTCAAAGTCAATATATTTACCTCTATAAATACCATTGTAATCAGTTGTAGAGGCTTTTCTGAAATATGCTTCTTTTATTACGGCCCGAGAACGTTTTGGATAATCTACATCAACAATCTGTATCGGCGTTGGTTTCTTATGGATAACTGCGATATCCTGCTTCAAATAATATTGATTGGCATGGTCGATTGCTTCTTCAAAACGCATTCCTCTTTTTCCATATTCTATTTTACTATGATTATTTGCTGTTGTAACTAGTGCTTTAGACGTATTTCGCTTGCCATTTGGGTAATTGACCATATAGATTCATCCTATTTGTGAAGATAATAAATATAATATACAATGAGTGTATCATAAAACTGATGAGGAGCCATTAAATGTTACAACAATGTATTGAAAGTTTAATGAATGATATCATTAGAATAGAGCATTATTTTAAAGCTTCTAAAGATGGGCAGCAATTTAATTTTGTTATGGATGTTCAACCTTTTACAGAAAAAGTTGATAAGCATCTTTCTATGCTTGAAAATTATAAAGTACAAGTCATCAGTCTACCTTTAATGAATGAAAAGAAATATCAGCTAATGGTTGCCCACATTAAAGAATTATCTGTAAGTTGTTTCTTTAGTAAGACGAGTAAGAAAGTTTTTATTGATCAGTTTAAGGCTGTAAAACATGAACTCCATTATTTGAATCGAATGATAAATACATGAAATCTATCTATATAACGGGTTATAAACCATACGAACTCAATATATTTAATAACAAGCAGCCTGAAGTGCGTTACATTAAATTATTTCTTCAGCAGAAACTTAAAGAATATATCGAAGATGGATTGGAATGGGTCATCATAGAAGGTCAGCTCGGTGTTGAACTATGGGCAGCTGAAGTTGTTATTCGTCTAAAGAAAATGTATGACGTTAAATTGAGTATCATCACACCGTTTCTAGAGCATCATAGCAAATGGAATGAAGAGAACCAGCTTTATTACAATCAGATTTGTGCGCGTGCTGATTTTATAACCTCTGCACACAACGATGTCTATAGAGGTGGATTTCAATTTAGGAATACAGATCAGTTTGTGCTTGATAACACTGAAGGTACAATTCTTTTCTATGATGATGAACATGAGGCTAGCCCAAAATTTTTCAAGCAGACACTGATTGATTTTGCGGCAGAAAATCAATATAATATTGATGTTGTGACGTTGGAGGATTTATCAGATTTTGTAAATGAATATATGAGAGCAAAAGAATATTAGGAGTGAGCATATGGCGGATATTACATTGAAATTATCAGCAAAGGATATATACGAAAAAGAATTTGAACGTACCGCGTTCAGAGGATTTAAGCCAGAAGACGTGGACAGTTTTCTGGATGATGTCATTGAAGATTATCAGAAGATGGCAGATATGAATCAGCATCTTCTAAAATTAAATGATGAGAATGTTAAATTAAAACGTGAAATTGAAGACTTAAGAATGAGACTTGCTACTGGTAGAAGCGAGAACACTGTATCTACTACAAATAATTTTGATCTATTAAAGAGAATATCTAATTTAGAGAAAGCAGTCTTTGGTAAATAGTATGGTGAAATCAATAGAGTCATGCTATAATAAATAGAATTATTAAAGATATCTCGGATAATCGCTATATTTATTTATAGAGGAAAGTCCATGCTCACACATGCCTGAGATGGCTGTAGTGATCGTGCCTGGTGAAACAATAAGCCAGGGCATTAATTTGACGGCAACGAACGAACCTAAGTCTATGATATGGTTTTAGTAGTTTGAAAGTGCCACAGTGACGTAGCTTCTTTAGAAATAAAGAAGGTGGAACGCGGTAAACCCCTCGAGTGAGCAATCCAAATTTGGTAGGAGCACTTTTCTAGCGGAAATGAACGTATAGAAGAGGTATGAAAGTACAGACAGATGATTATCACCGGCGTACGAGAGTAACTAGGCTCGCTAGCAGTACTATGGGACAGAACATGGCTTATAGAGATATCTTTCTAGTTTAAGCTCTCCAATATGGAGGGCTTTTTTTATTGCATACATCAATGGTAAAATGAAGTGAATCAAATTTACAATAAAAACACAATAAAAATATTATGTAAACAAGGAGTAGATTATGTATCAATTATTAGCAACAACCCCTATGGGAATGGAAGCTGTCGCAGCGAAAGAGGTTCAGGCATTAGGATATGAAACAATGACTGAAAATGGTAGAGTACTATATCAAGGTGATGCACGTGCAATTGTAAAATCTAACCTTTGGCTCAGAAGTGCGGATAGAGTGAAGTTAGTAGTAGGACGTTTTTATGCCACGACATTTGAACAGCTTTTCGATAAGACGAAGGATATTCCGTGGGAAAATTTCATTTCTGAAAATGGACAGTTTCCTGTGCAGGGCCGTAGTCTTAAATCCAAGCTATTTAGCGTGCCTGATTGTCAGGCGATTGTAAAAAAAGCGATTGTCGAGCGTTTGAAAAAAGCACATAACAAGCAAGGATGGCTTTCAGAAAGTGGTGCTTTATACAAAGTAGAGGTCGCAATTTTAAAGGATGAAGTATTGCTGACAATCGATACATCAGGAGCAGGTCTGCATAAACGCGGATATCGTCTTGCTCAAGGTGAAGCACCGATGAAAGAAACTTTGGCGGCCGCACTTGTATTATTATCTAACTGGAAAGGGGAAACACCATTTATCGATCCATTCTGTGGTTCAGGTACCATTGCGATAGAAGCTGCAATGATCGCTCAAAATATCGCACCTGGATTCAATCGTGACTTCGTAAGTGAGGACTGGGATATCATTCCTGAAGGTATGTATGATGAAGAGCGAGTTAAAGCAGAAGAAGTTGCTGAATATGATAAAGAAATATCGATTACAGCAAGTGATATAGATCCGAATATGGTTGAAATTGCCCGTAACAATGCGATTGAAGTAGGGTTTGGAGATATTATTGAATTCAAGCAGATGAATGTCCATGACCTTACTCTAAATGGTGAGAAAGGTGCAATAGTAGGTAATCCACCTTATGGAGAGCGTATCGGTGAAAGAGCAGAGGTAGAAGCGATGTACAGTTATCTAGGGGAACTGATCGAAAAGAATCCTAAATGGTCGTTGTATATATTAACTAGTTTGAAGACATTTGAAGTATTAGTAGGTAAGAAGGCGACAAAACGCCGCAAGCTGTTCAATGGATATATTGAATGTACCTATTATCAATATTGGGGCGAGAGATAAAAGGATTTGAAAGCAATACGTAAAAATGTTCAAGTTACCCACACAAAGTATAAATTTATGTTTTGTGTGGGTTTATATTTATGATAAATATATTGAATAGCAGGTGAAATTATATGAAATTAAGTATATTAGATCAAGTACCGATGTCACGAGGCGAAACGCCGATGGATGCATTGATGCAAACGATAGAACTTGTTCAATTTGCTGAAGAAATAAAATATGATCGCTATTTTGTTGCTGAACATCATAATACGACTGGTTTAATCAGTCATGCACCAGAAATTCTTATGACGAGATTATTATCGATAACGTCTTCAATTAATATAGGTTCTGCAGGCATCCTTCTGCCACAATATAGTCCTTATAAGGTAGCTGAAAATGCAAATTTATTAGAAGCAATGTTTCCTGGTCGAGTGACGATTGGCCTAGGAAACTCTCCTGGCGGGAGTGAAATCACGAGACAAGCTTTAACAGATGGTGCCCAAAGTAAGGTGAGAGATTATGATAGAATGCTAGAAGAATTTTTAGGTTTTATGCGTAACACTTTGCCTTTAGAACACCATTATCGAAGTGTTAAAGCAGGACCGAGAATAGAAACACATCCTGAGGTATTCACGTTAGGGCTGACTGATAATGGTGCTAAAAGGGCAGCAAAATTAGGTGTTGGTTTTGTGTTCGGAAATTTTATCAGTGATAAATATCAAGAGAGTGCAATTAAAATTTATCAGCGAGAATTTGTTCCTAATGCATTTATGCAGCGCTCCTATACAATATTTTGTTCCTTTATCATCGTTGTGAAAGATGATGCAGAAAAAGAGATGCAAAGACGTATTTTGGACCATTGGCTATTAAATGTCTCTAAAGGAAGAGATACAGTCATTCCTTCTATTGAGCAGGTTAATAAAATGCACTATAGTGATCAGGACAAACGTATCATTGACAAGAACAGAGGACGATATTATATCGGTAGAAAAGATGAAGTTAAGAATGAGATTAATAGATTGTATCAAACATATCAATTTGATGAATTGATGGTAATTAACAATACTTTTGACTTTGCATTAAAAATAGAGAGTTTCAGATCTATTAAAGAAATTATAGATGAGATCAATAGTGAAGAATAATTAAATTAAAAATAAAAACCATCAAGCGTATGCTTGATGGTTTTTATTACCAGAGTTTGCCTTCACCCATACCAGCTGCACCCGGTGGTGGATCCATAAACATTTGACCAATAGGTACTGTGTAAGCAACTAAAATTAATGCAATCGTTACAACAAGCAAGAACTTCCAGTTTTCAACGAATTTATAAACTGGTGCATGTTCATCCATTGCCTCTGACACAGGGAATGCTTCGTATCCTTTTGGTGCAAAGAATGCAAGCTGTATAAATACGATAACAACTAAGATAATGGATACGAAAAGAATTGTTCCACCAATCGCCTGAATTACTTGGTATGGAATCCATTCTGCTGCTATTTTAGAGCCGCCATATTCAGAATATGTTGAACGACGTGGTGCACCGAATAATCCGATGTAGTGCATTGCACCAGACATAATTGACATACCGATTGCCCATAGCACACCTTGTGCGATAGCGAGTTTATTCATTGCTTTTGTCATAACACGGCCAGTAGCATGTGGTATTAACCAGTACATTGTTCCAAAGAACGTTAAAATGACTGCTGTTGCAACTGTTAAATGGAAGTGACCTGTAATCCAGATTGTATTATGTACTACCTGGTCCATTTGAGCAGAAGCATTAACTAATCCACCGGCACCACCAGGAATGAATGCGGCCATTCCGATAAACGGCAACACGAAACGTGCATCGTTCCATGGTAATGTTTTAATCCATCCAAATAAGCCTTTAGCACCTTTATTTCGTCCATATGCTTCAAATGTAGCAAAGAGACTGAATGCAGTCATTAAAGAAGGAATAACGACCATAAATGTTAATACGACCTGTACATATTTCCATGTAACGTCAATTCCTGGTTCAGTTAACTGGTGGTGAATACCAACAGGAATTGAGAAGAACAAGAATAACATAAAGCTCATACGCGCAAGATTATCACTGAATGCTTTAGCACCTATAATCTTTGGTACTACTGCATACCATGACATATAGGCTGGCAGTAACCAGAAATATACTAATGCATGACCGAAGTACCAGAATAACGTACGACTAAGTGAAACATCGATGCGCTCAACTAATCCTAGAGACCATGGAATCATCTGGAATAATACTGTAGAAGCAACACCTATTGAACATACAATCCACATGACATTGTTAATTACTACCATGTAAGATAAAAGAGGTGATTTTTGGACTTTATGTTCTTTTTTCCATTGTGCGTAACGCATAATTTGTCCAGCTGCAGAAATCCATGAACCAACAATAACTAATGCCATACCTACATAGAAGATAACATGCGCTTTAAGTGGAGCATAGAAAGTATATAACACAGTTGCTTTATTAAGTAGAACCATTGTTGCTGCCATTGCAGTACCGATTAGCATTACCCAAAAACCGATCCACACAAGCTTACGTTGTAATGGACTAAGCTTTCCGCAAGTACGAATGACTGCAGCAGTCTGGAATCCCATGATAAAGAATGTAGTCAAAACTAATGCGAGAATGATCCCATGTACCGTAAGAATCTGATAATATCCAATACCAGCGGGTAACTCTAAAGTTCCAGAGCGGACTAAAGTCTGAACTAATCCTGCCAATCCACCGATGATTAAACAAACTATCGCAACATACATATGAGCCATAATCAACTTACCATCTGGTTTGGACATTTCAACTCGATTTTCCATTTCTTCTCTATGATGATTTCTGAACGAAGCACGTTCATCAAAAGTCCCACTATCCAATTTATATTCGCTCATTATTGATCAACCACCTTAATGTTTGATTTCATATCTGCGTGACCTGTGCCACAGTATTCATTACAAAGTAACAGATATTCACCTTTTTTATCAAAAGTTTTTATAAATTTAGAAATGTGACCTGGTTCAATCATCATATTGACATTTGTCTGTGCAATTTCAAAGCCATGTACAACATCTCTACTTGTTGCTATAATTTTTACTTTTGATCCTTTTGGAATTTCAACTTTACCTGGGTTGTAGTTGAATGCTGAAACAACAAATACAAGTTCGTAATCCCAGTCTTTTCCTTCAACTTTATGTAATCCTGGGTTACTAAATACTTCATCTTTATCAATAAGCTCCGGCGCAATGAATTCACGGCCGCTTGCGATAGGCTCATGACCATTATGTAATGCAGAAACAAAAATAATCCCTAAAAATAAAATTAATGAGCCCATACCTAGACCAAGCCAGATTTTTTCAAACTTATGCAATGTATTCCCCTCCTAAATTCGTTCTATAAATAGTACAAAAATTGCAAACCAAGTGATAACAAATATTGCTCCTAAAGCAAGTACAGCAGCCATTGTTCCACGCAAATCTAAATCATGATGAACGTCTTCATTGACTTGAATTGGATCTTTAGTTTGATTCAAATTTTTATCATCATTCACATTGAACACCCTTTCTTAATAGCTTTTCTTTCTTTATAATAATAGAGTAACTGGTTTATTAATGTGATAAATATCACACTTTTGGATATTTCGTTATATTTTTCACAAATAAAGAGGTAATGAGGTAGAACATGGATAATAAAGAGCAGATCAAACGATTATATCAACTGAAAAAAGAAGTGGAAAAGTCAGACAACACTTTATTATTGAATCAAATCAATGAAGTGATAAAAAAAGTTTATTCAGATTATATTGTATTAAGTTTTATCGGTCATTTTTCTTCAGGAAAATCATCTTTGATTAATAAGATATGTGATGAGGATATTTTACCTAGCTCTCCGATTCCGACAACGAGTAATACGGCTCAAATTATTAAAGATAGTGTAGACCTAATAAGAATAAATATGGACAACCAGACTTATAGTGACGTCGAGAGCTATGAAACTGTTAAAAAGGTGAATACTTTGAATACAGATATAGAATCGGTAGAGATTCATAAACAAAACCTTGCATTTCCAGAAGGTACAGTAATTCAGGATACACCAGGTATTGATGCAACGTTCAAAAATCATGAACAGAGCACAATGAAATATCTACTCATCAGCGACATCGTTTTTTATACGGTGGAATATAATCATGTGAACGCAGAAAAGAACTTCAGACAGATTAAGATGATGAATGAACTGGGCGTTCCAGTTGTTCTCTTGATTAATCAGGTTGATAAACATGATGAAAATGAAATCCTCTTTACGGCATTCAAAGAAAAAGTAGAACAAAACATTAAGATGTGGAACTTAAACGTTGAAGCTATTTATTATACTTCAATCTACGCTTCTGAACATAATCAGTTTGATCAATTAAAGGAACAACTTAATCAGCAAGTAAATGATTTAACTGCAGATAGAGATTTCTACAATAGAATCATCGATTATATTGAACGCGCACAGATAAACTATCTAAATCAAAGAAAAGATAGGCTATTAGAACAGCTCGAGGTAGATGAAGCAGATATATCTCATGCCCTAGACGAGCTTCATATACAGCAGAGTCTGAACAGTGAGCAGCAACTATTGATGCAGGATAATCGTACGGAACAATTATTAAAAGAAGTACGGAACATTGTTAAGAATGCTTATTTAATCCCTTTTGAACTGAGGGAAAAGATAGGTGCGATGCTTGAGACCTTTGCTACAAACTATAAAGTAGGTGGATTCTTCAATAAACAGGCAAAGCTTGAGAGTATTCAAAACGAAAAAATAGATAGTGTCATCGAAATGCTTAATGATCTACTGGATAAACAGATTAATTTCCAACTAAAAAATTATTATGAACAGTATATGAAATATAGTGAACAACCAGCGTTACTTGATGATATTTACTATCATATTACAAAAGAGGATGTTAAAGCGCTGAGCAAACCACAGCCGGAAGTTACAAAAGAATATATTCTAATCTATTCTGAACAATTAAAGACATTCATAGAGAAAAAGATTGTGCAGCAACAAAAAGTCTGGCTTGAAAAGTTCATAAAAAGTATAAATATGTCTAAATTAAATACTACAAATCATACTTCAGATAAAAGCATCCTATTTGATGATTATCTAAATAATGAAAAGTTAATGGAGTCAGTCACTACTAAAAATTATATGCATTACTATATTCATCTGGAAGAATCTATCGATAAATTAATAGATAGAAGGTATGTAACATTGTCTATTAATGAAACTGATGAAGTGGTGAACAAGCAGAGCATTATTAATGATAGAAAAGGTAGACAAGATTCACTGAATATTGAAGTCTATGAAACCTTTAAAACGGTTGACTATTTTAAATCAGATATGCGTAAGCTAGAAGCACAGCTTGATAGAATTCACAATGATGAAACTAAAATAGTTGTATTCGGAGCATTTAGTGCGGGTAAAAGTGCCCTCATCAATGCGTTGTTACAGGAAAGAATCTTAATTTCTTCTCCGAATCCTACAACAGCAAGTATTACCGAACTGTATTATGGGCAACAGCATTTTGTAACATTTAAGACAGAAGATATGCTGCTTAACAAGCTTAATGGGATATCATGTTCAGTAAGTGAAAATATGAATACCATTGAGTCATGGATAGAAAAAAATAAAAACAAGATAAATGATTTTTCTGATGAAGATAAAAGCTTCGCATCTGGTGTGATCAAACAATATCATCACTATAAAGCATACTTATCAAATGGACAGACGATTGAAATAGATAAAAATGAGATTGATAAATATACGGCACAAGATGAGCACGCAGCGTTCGTCAATCGTATAAAAATAGGTCTAGAAAATGATTTCCTTAAAAACAAGGTTATTATAGATTCACCTGGAACAGGAAGTACGAATAGCAGACATACGATGGAAACGACAGAGATTATTGCGGATAGCGATTTACTCATATATGTTTCATATTATAATCACGTGTTCACAGAGAAGGACAAAGCATTTCTATCTTACTTAAATGAAATTGAAGTAATGAATGAAGCGAGTGAAAATTTCTTTGTTATCAATGCAGTGGACTTAAGAAAAAATGACGAAGAACTAGTTGCAGTAGAGGATTATTTAAGAACTGAACTCGACCAGCTGAACATTGAAGATAGGATTTATTCAGTTTCTAGTAAACAAGCATTAGGTGGTTATGATGAACGTTTTAACGTGTTTGCTGAAGCAATTGAACATTTCGTAGATTCTACGAGTAAAATTCAAAAGATACATCAGTTTAATAGCAATGCATCGCGTATCGTTCGAAGTGCGCAATTTATGAGAGATGATTATAAAGCGTATATTGCAAAGCAAAATAGAAGAAATTTACAGTATGATGTGTGGCAGAAAGAGCCGCCATTAGAATGGAATATAGTTAGTAGAGTATTAAGTGATATAAAACAACTACTGCATGAACAGGTAAGTTACTTACGTGATAAGATGAAGATCCAGCTTTATGATGTTATCAAGTCAGAAGTAAATACTTCTCAAAAATTGAATATGATCGAAAAAAGTTTTAAAGCATCTGTAGAAAGTAAACTACTTAATGAATTTCAGTTCATTGTACCGAGAATCAATAAAGCTGCGATCCAGAGTTATAGAGACGAAACTTCTCTCACGAAGGCAGCCCTTATAGAATATGAGATTGCAGAAGATATAGTATTTGACTCATTTATTTTGAAATTAAATCAAATGAAGCTGAATCCCATTGTCAATGAAATAGAACAACTCGTATTTCCAGTAGTAAAGGAAAAGCAGCTTAAGAATATGAATTCAAGAAATGAGCTATTTGAAAATATACATGAGCAATCCATGACGGTAATCAATCAAGTACTCCTTAAATATGAAAGCTATATAATAACTGAAATCGAAAATGGTATCGGAGCATTAGAAACACATATTGATGAGAAGAATAAAAATATATCTGAAGAAATTATCGAAAAGCGTGCTACTTCAATTGATGATAGTGTCATTTCTGAAATTAAATCAGCATTAAAGCAATTAGAGATGAATTCATGAAAATATGGATAATGATACACAGAAGCTTGAACAGTTTAATCAGAAGCACATACAAAATAGTATTTTTACCTATCCTATATTTATGTCATCTCGTCGGATGAGATTGCTATATTATTGATGGAAGTTATGAAGATTTGGATGCTTTTCACAATATTTTGTATCATAAAATATTTTTCATCCGTCAATAGATGATATATGACGGATGAAAAATTAATATTGACGATGAAAAATTGAATTATAACAAATCAATATTTTTAGATATAGAACCCTTGTTGAAAAATGATGAAGAACGTATACTTGTAGATGCGAGATCTTAGGAGAGGTTTATAGGATTGCTTGAACCAATCGATGCGGTTGGTGGTCACATTCCTTCAAATCAATATTCCGTATAATTATTGATTTGAAGGCGGATATATAAATGACCGTGCGGCATTAAGATCTGTGGATAGAGACGTGGCATTATATGCAGATAGCTTTTCTGAATGGATATCGTTTTATCCTGATAAAATTGAGACTGGAGATTAATATGAAAAATGTACTGATTATAGATGGGATGGCATTGTTATTTCGACACTTCTTTGCAACAAGTCTTCATGGAAACTATATGAGAAATCATGAGGGTATACCTACGAATGGTGTGCAAGGGTTTATAAAGCATGCAATTAGCGCGATCGAAGACACGCATGCAGCACACGTCATTGTATGCTGGGATATGGGTGCCAAAACTTTCAGAAATGACATCGATAGTAATTACAAGGCGCATCGTCCTGCACCACAAGAGGAGATGATTCCACAGTTTGAAATGGCGCAGCGCATTTCAGAAGAACTAGGATTTGTTAATATAGGGGTTCATCAATTTGAGGCAGACGACGTTATTGGTACGTTAGCGAAATATCTTGATAAGGAATACCATATCACTGTAATAAGCGGCGACCGAGATCTACTGCAGATATTAGATGAAAATATTGAAATTTGGCTTATAAAAAAAGGTTTCAGTATATATAGCAAGTACGATTTGAATCGATTTGAAGAAGAATATCACCTTAAACCAAAGCAACTTATCGATGTTAAAGCATTTATGGGTGATACAGCGGATGGTTATCCCGGCGTTAAAGGTATAGGAGAAAAAACGGCGGTAAAATTGATCCAGTCTTATCGAGATGTGAGCGGCGTTCTAGCTTCATTAGAAGAATTGCCAAAAGGACAGCAAAACAAAATCATGACATCGATCGATGCTTTGAAAATTTCGAGACGTTTAGCTGAAATTCATACAGAGGTACCTATCAACCTTGAGGATATAAAAAAACGTATGTCGTATGTTTCTGATTATGAGTTTATAAGAAGTGTCTGTGATAAGCATGAGTTAAAATCTGTAAGTAGATTTCTGATTGGAAAATAATTTTTAGATTGATATCATTTCCTCAGTCAATTATAATTAATTGACTGAGGAAAGGGTGGGATTATGAGTTATATATTCGATACTAAACAACTGAAAATATTGGATCTTGCAACACAGATATATGAGTATAAAGGCATGCAGCGTCTTATCGGCGAGAGACATCACACTGCTTTGCAAAAATTACAAAGAATTACAATGATTAATGCTCTTAAATATACAATGCAATTAGATAGCTTCTATTTTGCAAATACCAAACTGATTCAGATGGTGGACTATAAAAGTAGTATTAAAAATAATGATGATATGATTTTAATGGGTTATCGAGATGCGTTAGTATACATATTTAATGATTATGAGTTTATTGATTTATTACCTATAGAAATTGAACGTATTTATCTTGAAATGTCATTGGGTAATAATGCAATGATTGAAAAGATAAAACAGCAAAATACATCTATGTTGCACACTTCAACTCAAGCATATTATGAACAGATAAGTGATCATTATAATGCGCTTGAACGAGTTCTCACCTTTATATACTCTTTTAATAAAGAACATATATTTGAGGAAGATAATCGTAAATTAACCCATCTACTCTTAACATTGCTGCTGCTTAAAAGCGGATTTATTGTTGTGAAGTACCATAATATAGAGCAATACATAGCCGAAAGAGCAGATGAGTATCTTGAAGTGATGCAGCCAGATAGTCCGTTTGTTGACTTTTACTGTTTTTATCTCGAGATTATCCATCAATGTTATGAGCAGTTTTTTAATCAGTTCGAACTGATTAATATGAACAAATACGATCCCTATTATAGAGTGCTGGAAGTAATTAATCAGTCATTTACACCTTTATCTAGAACGGATATTGAACTTAAGCTGGCTGATATCAGCAGAAAAACAATAGAGCGCGCCTTAGTGAGCCTTCAAAAAGATGATGAGATAAAGAAGGTTGGTATAGGGAAATCAACAAAATATACTTTGAATACGATGTTTCACGTGAAAGGAAAATCTAAATGAAGTTAGTTGCGGTAGATATGGATGGTACTTTTTTAAATGATAATAACGAATATGACGAGGTAAGGTTTAAACATATTTATGATAAAATGCTGCACAATAATATTCGTTTCGTTGTAGCCAGCAGTAATCACTCTTCGTATTTAAAATATTTTTTTGCTGAGTACAATGACATTATTTATATTGGTGCCAATGGCGCATCGCTTGAGTTAGATGATATAAAGAGATATAAGTTGATTGCGCAACGTGATGTTTGTACAGCGATAACACGTCTTATCGATACAAATTATGAGTTTGTAGTATCAACGATAAACAATGCCTTTATTCACCAGACAGCTTCAGAAAGTTACCGAAGGATGATACAGCCCTATTATCCAGATATCAAGGTGTTTACTGTTAATGATGATATTGATGAATCTGTATTGAAAATTACAGTCACGGCTGCCGCTGATGAACTTTCACATATAATTGAGTTGCTTCCTGCAAGTTTAGATTGTGTCTATAGCGGAGCGCACTGTATAGATATTACAGCCTATGCAGATAAAGCGCATATGCTTAAAATAGTGATGGAACAATTAAGTGTAGGTAGGGATGACCTTGTTGTCTTTGGTGATGGAGAAAATGATATAGAAATGTTCAAACTGTCAAGTCACAGTTATGCAATGATAAATGCACCTCGTAAGGTGAAATCTTACGCGAGTGCTATCGCGCCTTCTAATAATGAGAGTGGTGTACTTTATATATTAGAACAGAACATTAAACAGATATAGCTCAGCTATATCTGTTTAATGTTCTTCTTGCGATTGTATCTGCATGCTTATTCTCTGCTCTAGGTATCCAGTCTAAAATGATAAGTTCAAACTGAGATTCAAGCACTAGATATTCCTTGAGATAATTTTTATAGGCTTCTTTTCTTACAAACTTTTTCTGTACAGAATCAGCGACAATTTTGGAGTCTGTTTTTATAAGTAATGACGTGTAGTTATTTTGTAGACTCAATTTGAGAGCGATAATCAGGCTCTGCCATTCCGCATGATGATTATCAATATCTCCTAAATACTCACCGTACTCTACAATGTCAGAATTATGTCTGAAAATAATACCACAAGCACTTTGTAAAGGATCTTGTCTCGTTGCTGCGTCTATATAAACTTGGGTCATCATGCTTCCTCTTTATGGAACGATTTCGCCCAGTATCCGAACGGGACATTGAAAATAGTAGACAAAAGTTTAAATAGATATGTGGTCATAAAGATTTCAAAAAGAACATTTCCTGGCATGAGGCCTGTAAAGGCAATCAATGTGAATAGTGCGGTGTCGATAATTGAGCTGAATACTGTACTGCCATAAGCTCTTACAATGAATGTACGATCAGAAGAAAAACGTTTTTTAATCAAATTGAAAAGATAGACATCCACGTACTGCCCGATAATATAAGCAACAATTGAACCGAGTACGATTCTTGGTACAACCCCGAATAATGTCTTAAGACTTTGCTGTGCAATATCGTTTGTAGCTGGATGGAATTGTAAAGATATCGTCATTAAAACGGTCATTATTATTGCGGATGAAAAGCCTAACCATACAGCTTTCTTAGCAACTTGTCTGCCGTAACGATCATTCAAAATGTCTGTTGCCAGGTAAATTGATGCAAATAATACATTTCCTAGCGTTGCAGTGATTCCGAAAAGTTCAACTGATTTAGTGACTTGAATATTTGCGATGACTGTGCCCACTGCAACCCATACAAAAAGTCCTTCTTTGCCAAAGAACCTATACATAATAACGAGCATCACAAATGTCATGATAAATGCAGCGATAGCCCATAGTTCATTTGTCATAATAAACCTCCTTTTAAAGTTAACTTAAGTATTATAGTGGTATAAATGTATTAATGCAACATGTGTTAAGCAAAGCATCATGCTTAAATATATAAATTTGTTATAATATCGTATGAGGTGGATTTATTGAATAGTGATCAGCAAATTACGTTACGTACTATTGATAAGCTCAATGACCATTATTGTAGTCATTGTCTCTTAAAAGAATATCATCGTAAAGAACATAATAAGACGTTCGCACATAATTACTGTATAAAGAAATGTACGGTTGGAATAGAAATCAAAAGACTAGGAAACGTATTGCAATAGGAGGATAAAATGGAAATAAAAAAGATAGAACCTACACCAAGTCCAAACACATTAAAAATTACGCTCGATTTTAACAAAGAAGATATGAAGAGTACAACTTACCAAAGTATTGAAGCATCTAATCCTGCATTTATCAATGAATTACTGAATATTAAAAATGTAAAAGCAGTATTTCATGCATTAGATTTTATTTCAGTGGATAAAAATCCGAGCAGCGACTGGGATATACTGCTACCAGAAATAAAACAGGTATTTGCAAGTGAATCGATAGCGGATGTTAATCATCAGCCAGTTAGTGATTCGGGTGAAAAGCAGGTAGAAGTATTGGAATTCAAAAATATCCCATATCAGATTAAGATAACTTATCTGGATAGTGAAGTACGTAAACAACTTGATTTACGCTTTATTGACGCAATGCTCGACAGTCAGAATGATGATGATAATGTTATATTATTAAGACGCTGGGTCGATTATGGAATAAGGTATGGTACAGATGAAGAGATTGTTAATACTGTAAAAGAAGAGATTGATGCACTATATCCTGCTGAAAGATTACAGGAACTTGTTGAAGCGGGTAAAGCAAATAGATACGAAGATCATTCTAAACAGCTGGAACGTGTTTCAATAGAGACTTATTTAAGTACAGATGACTGGAAGGAACGCTATCGTATGCTGGATCATTACCCGACACCTGATATCAGCGATATCCCGTTCCTGAAAGTGGTATTAAGTGATGATAAACCTCAGCTAAGAAGACTTGCTGTAATGTTCCTTGGCATGATAGAATCACGTGATGTCCTTCCATTGCTGGATGAGGCAATGAAGGATAGAAATATTGCGGTACGAAGAACTGCAGGAGACACAATTAGTGATCTAGGATATAAAGAAAGTCTTGATACGATGCACCAGGCATTAAATGATAAAGCACCAATCGTCAGATGGCGTGCCGCTATGTTTATCTATGATGAAGGTGACGAAACTAGTCTTCCATATTTAGAAGCTCATTTAGAAGACGAAGCATTTGATGTAAAGTTACAAGTGCAGATGGCTTACGAACGTATCAAGAATGGTGAAAGCGCAGCCGGATCAGTATGGAAACAAATAGCTAACAGAAATAAAGGAGAATCATTATGAATGCATACGAACAATATATGAAACAATTATCAGAGGGTATGAGAAGTGAGTTAACAAACAATGGTTTTAAATCATTAGAAAGTAGTGAAGCGGTCGATAAACATTTTAGTGAAGCAGGGGATGCTACTACGTTTGTTGTCATTAATTCTGTATGTGGCTGTGCAGCAGGCCTTGCAAGACCTGCTGCTGTTACGGTTGCGACACAAAATCCAGTTAAACCAGACCATATTGTTACGGTCTTTGCTGGACAGGATAAATTGGCGACTGAAACAATGAGAGGTTATATCGGGCAAGCGCCTTCAAGTCCATCTATGGCATTATTCAAAGGAAGTACGCTCGTAGGCTTTATACCGAGAGAACATATTGAAGGACGACCGGTTGAAGAATTATGTATGGATATTAAAGAGCAGTTTGATGAACACTGCGTATAAGCTGAGGATAACAACGTGTGTTAATCCGGATGAAAGTGTTCTTGATTACGTCAGTATGATCTTAAAGGATCTGGAAAATTATTATTCTGATACGAAGGTTATCATTAGAGGGAAAAAGACAGTAAAGTCTTTCTTCATTGAAAGTGATATACCGCTTCTAATCATCCAGAAAAACGGTATCTATCTATATACTCAAATTGATAACAAAATCAGTTACCAGGAAAGTACGATGAATATTAAATATAAACAGTACGTAAAAACAGGCATACTTCCACCGCTTGTTGCTGCGGTTACTGATAATGCTGATACCCCTCTTCTTATCGCAGACTGTACAATGGGATTAGGTAACGACCTGATGCTGATGGCCAGAACATTACAGCGCGCAAACTTTTATGCCTATGAACAAAATTTTTATATACATTTTGCGATAAAATGGAGCATGAATTACTATTGTAATGCTATCAACCCAGAACTGAGAGAAGCTTTTAATTCGATTAATTTTGTCTTTGGCTCCATTGAACAGGATGATACACTATTTGATGTGATATATGTGGACTGTCTTTATCAGAATACTGTTGATACTTCTAATATTAGTGCGTTAGTCAATTTTTTGACTGGGGATATGCAGGATGCAAGATCGTTACTGGATAATGTTGTTCAAAGGGACGCCAAATTAGTCTTACGTGCAGAATATAATTCACCATTAATTTCGCAGTACCCATTTGAAATGAATATCAGAAGAAATACGATTACACATTATGGCATATTAAAAAAATAAGGATTCAGGAATTGTCCTGGATCCTTATTTTTTATGCACCGAATAATAACTATTCAGTAATACACATACTGATCATATAGCATAATAAAAGAAATAATCCTGAAACTACCATGATTGAAGCATCCATGCAATTCACTCCTCTGTTATACAAATATGCGCGTTTAATATTACAATATGTAATTCTTTAAATGTCGCCTATATATCTGTATTATAATGTATATAAGTAAAAATAGAAAGAGGTGGCGATATGAATTCTTTTGACCTTGAATATCATAATTTATTAAAACTTATTTTAGAGACCGGTAAGGATAAGGATGATAGAACGAATACTGGGACATTGTCAGTTTTTGGACATCAGATGCGATTCGATCTTTCTAAAGGATTTCCATTGCTGACAACAAAGAAAGTATCTTTCAAACTTGTAGCAACTGAACTGATCTGGTTTATCCGTGGGGATACGAATATCAGATACTTGCTTGAATATAATAACAATATATGGAATGAGTGGGCTTTCTTAAAATGGATTGAAAGTGATGAATACATGGGTCCGGATATGACTGATTTTGGTCATCGTGCATTGCGTGACGCTGAATTTAATGAACAGTATCGAGAGCAGCTGAATATTTTTAAAGAAAAGATTCTGACGGATGATGATTTTATGCAACGCTATGGCGATCTAGGGAATGTGTATGGTAAACAATGGCGTCAATTTGAAACGAAGGATCGTGTGACTGATCAGCTAAAGGAAGTGATTGAACAGATTAAGTTGAATCCACATAGTAGACGTCATATTGTATCAGCCTGGAATCCAGGAGAAATTGATTCGATGGCACTGCCACCTTGTCACACAATGTTTCAGTTTTATGTAAATAATAATAAGCTTTCATGTCAGCTGTATCAACGCAGTGCAGATGTATTTCTTGGCGTGCCTTTTAATATTGCAAGCTATAGCCTACTAACACATTTAGTTGCGAGAGAATGTGGGCTAGAAGTGGGTGAATTTATCCATTCTATGGGAGATGCACATATTTATTCGAATCACATCGAAGCGGTTGAAACACAGTTGATGCGGTCATCTTATGAAGCACCTAAGCTTCAAATTAATAGCGATAAGGATATATTTAATATTGAGTATGAAGATCTAGAAATAATCGATTACACAGCGCATCCGGCGATTAAAGCGCCGATTGCAGTCTAAGGAGCAGATATGTTATCTATAATTGTTTGTCATGATAGAAATAGAGTAATTGGATTTGAGAATAAGATGCCATGGCACCTTCCGAATGATCTCAGACGAGTGAAAACATTAACAACGCATAACACGATAGTAATGGGGCGCAGAACATATGAATCATTAGGTAAAGCATTACCTAATCGCCGAAATGTAGTACTCACACGAGATAAAGATTTTAAACCGAACGATGCAGATGTGATTTATAGTCTAGAGGAAATTGATCTGCTTGAAGGTCATGTATTTATATTCGGTGGACAAAACTTATACGAACAGATGATTGATAAGGTGGATGATATGTATGTCACGGTTATTGAAGAGAAATATCCTGGAGATGCATTTTTCCCTGAATATACATTCAAAGATTTTAAAGTTAAATCCATAGAAGAAGGTGTACTTGATGAGAAGAATGTGATACCTCATCACTTTATGCATCTTGTGAGGTATACAAATGATTAGAATGATGAAGACAGTCAGTGTAATTATCGGTTATGCTGCATTTATTACACCGCAATTTAAACGAATTGAAAAAAAAATACTTGAACAGGATGATGTGTATAAAAGAGATAGGCTTGCTTTTATCGAACCTAAGAAGTGGGCACATGCTGTACTGAAAACTGCGGGTGTCACAGTTCAAGTTAAGCAAGAAAATGCACTTCCTACAAATAGTGTCCTATTTGTCAGTAATCATGAAGGTAATTTTGATATTCCTGTACTGATTCACGCGATTGATAAGCCATTTGGATTTGTATCCAAAGTCGAAGTCAAGAAAATACCGTTTCTCGATAAGTGGATGACAATGATGAACTGTATATACCTTGATAGAACAAATCGCCGTTCTTCATTACAGATGATAAAAGATGGAATCGCATCATTAAAAGCAGGGCATAGTGTACTTATATTTCCTGAAGGAACGAGAAGTAAAGGACATGGTATAGGAGATTTTAAAGCAGGGTCACTGAAGCTTGCAAAATCAGCACAAGTGCCGATTATACCAGTGGCTATAAAAGGTACTTCAAATATTATGGAAAAACATGATAGTAAGAAAATGGTTCCGGGAACTGTGAAAGTGACTATTCTGCCCGAAATTTCGCCAGATATATTTAATGATCTGACGTTACAGGAAGCAGCTGATTATATCAAGAATATAATTGCAACAGAAATAAATAAAGAGGGATGACGACATGAGTAAAATTAAATTAATCGTAGATTCTACACACGATTTGCCAGCGCAATATTTAAAAGATCATGGTATCGTACAAGTACCATTAAATATTGTAATGGAGGGTAAAACATATCTGGATCAGGAAGAAATCACATCAGATGAATATTTAGAAAAACTAATAGCACTTAAGGAAATTCCTAAAACGAGTCAGCCAGCCACAGGTAAGTTTGTCGAAATATACCAAAAATATATCGAGGAAGGTTACGAAATATTAAGTCTGCATATGACGCATCGTCTGAGCGGGACTATTGGCAGTGCGCAGACAGCCGCCGGTATGGTAGATGGAAAGGTCACAGTTATCGATTCTGGATTTATCGCACAATCATACGGATTTATAATACAAAATGTAGCAGAGTTAATCATCAAGCATAAATCGATGGATGAAATAGTAGCGGCTATTGAAAATATGAAAACTCAATCAAAGCTCTTTCTAGTGATTTCTCAGCTTGATTATTTAAAAAAAGGCGGAAGAATTTCGCGAGGAAAAGGCTTTATTGGTGGACTGATGAATCTCAAGCCTGTTGCAGAAGTGGTAGATGGCGAGATTCATGTTCTTCAGAATGTACGTACAATCAATTCAGTCGTTAAGCTTCTGACTAAAGAAGTAAAAGAAATGAGCGAACAATATAAATATTTGAGAATTGGTATATCAGAAGCACAGGCTAATGATTTACTTACGAAAGTGAAATCTGCAGTGGAACCTTTTACTGATGAAAATATATCGATTCATACTACGACACCGATTGTGTCAACGCATACCGGACCAGGTGCAATAGGATTATCGGTATTTGGCTACAATGACTAGAATAATTAAATCACCCATCTGGTTTATACTCTCAATCTTATTAGTTACTGTTATCATTGTTGGATTCACTATCTTTAATCTTAGGCTGACCGATGAGGTATCAAAACAGAATTTTAAGACGAATCATTTATCGAGTAATGACACACTGATTCTTTCGGAATCTACGGTAGCAAAGTATTTACCTCAAGATAAAGATAATAAAATTTATTTTAAGTCAAGCAAGATTTTAATCCACAACAAATCGAAATTTTTAAATCAAGATGTCCACGTATCTTTTATCACAACACCAGAAGTGTATATGGACGGAATTTTAAAGCTTAAAATTGATGATGTAATCATTGGAAAGCTGCCTTTTGGCAAACAGAAACTATTGGCTATCGTTTCTGAATTTGGTAATCTGCCCGATGGTGTAAGCTTAAATAAGAAGGAAGCTGCTTTTTACTATGATTTAGGAGTGATAGAATATGGTAAAACAAATTTATTGCTCAAGGAGATTAATCCCTCAAAGAAATGGGTATTTGATATAAAAATAAAGGAGTGATTTCATGCAAAAAGCAACTTTTGCAGGTGGATGTTTCTGGTGTCTTGTGAAACCTTTTGATACATTTCCTGGTGTTCAGTCAGTAGTTAGTGGATACAGTGGCGGACATGTCGATAATCCATCTTACGAAGAAGTATGTACTAATACAACCGGTCATAGAGAGGCAGTACAAGTCACTTATGATGAATCCCAAATTTCTTACGAAGATATATTAAAGGTTTATTTTATGACTTTTGATCCTACAGATGATAAAGGTCAGTTTTATGATCGAGGTGAAAGCTATACGCCGGCAGTCTTCTATCATAACAATCAACAAAAAATTGAAGCGTTAGAATATATTAGAAAGCTCGATGATGCGGGCATATTCGCTCAAAAGATAACAACACCGGTATTACCTTATAAGAATTTCTATGCTGCAGAAAAAGAGCATCAAGATTATTATAAGAAGGCGCCGGAACATTATGAACGTTATCAGGTGGGTTCTGGAAGAAAAGCATTTATTGAAAAGCATTGGGGGAATAAAGATGAAAGATAAAGACTTAAATGAACTTACAGAGATGGAATATTATGTGACTAAAGAAAACGGTACGGAGCCACCATTTCAAAATGAATACTGGAACCATTTTGATAAAGGACTCTATGTCGATAAACTGAGTGGTAAACCGCTTTTTACTTCTGAAGACAAGTTTGATTCATCTTGCGGCTGGCCGAGTTTTTCTAAGGCAATTTCTGATGATGAAATCATTGAACTCGTTGATAAATCTCATGGTATGACACGTACAGAAGTAAGGAGTGATGCAAGTGACAGCCACCTTGGGCATGTCTTCAATGATGGTCCAGCTGACAGAGGTGGGTTAAGATACTGTATCAACTCTGCAAGCATCCAGTTTATACCTTACGATAAACTTGAAGCGTTAGGATATACACAATATCTATCTTTGTTCAATAACAAATAAATAGGAGTGGTATAATGTTTAAGAAATTGTTTGGTAAAGGGAGTCAGCCTGAGAAGAACATAGAGATCGTCGCCCCTATTACAGGGAGTTTTATAGCAATCGAAGATATACCAGATCCAGTCTTTGCTCAGAAGATGATGGGTGAAGGTTTTGGTATCAGACCATCCAATGGTCTGGTCGTTGCCCCTGTCGACGGTGAAATTATCAATGTATTCCCAACGAAACATGCCATTGGTATAAAGGCCAATAATGGTGTAGAACTGTTAATCCATGTTGGTCTTGAGACTGTTACAATGAAGGGTGAAGGTTTTAATGTATTAGTTGCCCAAGGAGATCAAGTGACAAAAGGTGATGCACTGCTTGAATTTGATATCAAAAAAATTGAAGAACAAGCGTCATCTATTATCTCTCCAGTAATTATCACAAATTCAGATACTCTGAAATCTATTACTGTAGACGCACCAGAATTGCTGATTCAAGGCGAAACTGTCGTTCTGTCTGTTGAGACAAATTAATGGTAAGGTCTTCATTTTATCATTTTGTTTTAACTGAGCGAGGTGCGGGCAATGAGTTTGGTCAGTTTGCTGAAGCGGTGTTCCTGGATTTAATGTTTCCAAAAGATGAAAGCGATTATAATCAGCTATCAACATATATCGAAGAGTATGGAACAGCAAGCATGTCTTTATCAACATATGATCGTTTATATGAGAAATATTTAGAATGGTTAAAATTTTAGCACGTATCTTATATGATACGTGCTTTATTTATATATTTTTTATATACTAAAATAATAATCAATAGTATATGGATGTGAAAATATGAAAGACAATAACAAGAATGACAAATCTTCAACCGAAAATGTAGAGAGAAACTATGTGATATCTCCATTTAAATTTATCATGATGCTTTTATCAACTATAATAATTACAGCAGCTGTAACAGCATTTGCGATACTCAGTGGCAACGAGAAGATTATAAGCGACGATACGCAAAAAAGATCGGAGTTTGTAAAGTTATATGCCGTATATGATACGTTAAATAAAAAGTATTATAAGAAAGTGGAAAAAGATAAACTGATTGATGGTGCAATCAAAGGAATGGTCAGTGGACTTGACGATCCATATAGTGAATATATGACGAGTGCTGAACAAAATGATTTTACGGAATCAATGCAAGGAGATTTTCAGGGGATAGGAACTGAGATTGAAGAGAAAGATAACAAAATTATGATCAGCAGTCCTATCAAGGGTGCCCCAGCTCAGAAGGCTGGAGTGAAATCTGGTGATATTATCATGGCGGTTGATGATAAATCTGTCGAAGGAAAGTCGACGCAAGATGTAGTTAAACTTGTGAGAGGCAAGAAAGGGACGGTTGTCACACTAACGCTAAAAAGAGGAGATGCTGAACCTTTCGATGTTAAAATTACGCGTGATAAAATACATATGAACAGTATTGAATATACTTTCAAAAAGGATGGTACAGGGGTTATTACCGTAATGAAATTCCAGGAAGGTACCGCTGATGAATTTACCGATGCACTTAAATCCCTACGTGATAAAGGGATGAAACAAGTTGTAATTGATTTGAGAGATAATCCAGGGGGCTATTTAGATGAAGCAGCAAAGATGGCCGAAACTTACTTAGAAAAAGGTAAGGTTATTGTTCAGATGGAAGATGTATCGGGTAATAAAGAATTATTGAAAGCTTCTAAAGATGAAGACGCACTTACAAAGAATCTTCCAACAGTTATTCTCTTAAATGAAGGATCGGCGAGTGCATCGGAAGTCTTCGCAGCGGCGTTGAAAGATAATGGTAAGGCGAAGATTGTT
Organism: Macrococcus sp. S115; assembly: GCF_030067655.1. NCBI lineage: Bacteria > Bacillati > Bacillota > Bacilli > Caryophanales > Staphylococcaceae > Macrococcus > Macrococcus sp. S115. The sequence continues at coordinate 55,609 of NZ_JASJES010000004.1, forward strand.
GGTCATAAATCATTTGGAAAAGGAATCGTACAGACAACATCGACGTTTAAAGATAAATCAATGATTAAATATACTGAACAGAAGTGGTTGACACCAAACAGTACATGGATCCATAAAAAAGGAATTACCCCAGATATTAAGGTCGATCTTCCGTCTTATGTGCATGGTCAGATGCTCGATGCGGATGAAGTACTCACACTGCATGTAAAAAGTACGAAAGTAAAATCCATGGAGATGGGCCTTAAAGCATTAGGTTTTGATCCGGGTAAAGTTGATAACACGTTTGATGAATCTACTTTGTATGCTGTCCAGAACTTTCAAATGGAAAATAATCTTACCGTAGATGGCATAATGACAGGTAAGACTACAGATAAATTTATGACACAGCTTGCAAAAAAGATTGAAAATGATGATGTACAGCTTAAAAGAGCGATACAAGAAGCAAAGAAAAAATAGGAGGTTGTCTAATTGAAAATTGCATTTACTGGTGGAGGAACGATTGGGCATGTTGCCGTTAATATGGCACTCATTCCTGAAGCGGAAAAAGAAGGAGTGAGCTGTCTTTATATCGGATCAAAAAATGGAATAGAAGCAGAGGTCATAAAGGAGCAGTTTCCTCAAATTAAATATTATGCGATTTCGAGCGGAAAATTACGTAGATATTTTTCGGTTGAAAATGTCAAGGATATATTTAAAGTTCAAAAAGGTGTATTAGATGCTTTAAGGATACTTAAGAAGGAAAAACCGGATATCATTTTTTCTAAAGGTGGATTTGTAGCTGTCCCTGTTACAATTGCAGCAAAGATTTTGAATATAAGAACGATAATCCATGAATCTGATGTTACACCGGGTCTTGCCAATAAGATTGCACTCAAATTTGCTGACAGAATGTACACGACATTTAAAAAGACGCTGGACTATATCCCTGCTGAACGCGGAGATCATGTCGGTAGTATCATCAGAACGGATCTCTTTGAGGGGCATATTAAAGAAGGATATGCCATCACGCAATTGAATGAACATAAGCCTGTTGTAATGATAATGGGAGGTTCATTAGGTTCTAAGAAAATCAACGATGTGATATTTGAAAATCTAGATATGCTGCTTGAGAATTATCAGCTCATACATCTAGTAGGTAAAGGGAATTCTAATGATATTTCAAGACAAGGATATTATCAGATAGAATATGCAGGTGAAGAACTGAATCATCTGTTCAAGATTACAAACTATGTTATTTCAAGAGCGGGTTCAAATGCTATCTTTGAATTTCTTGCATTAAAGAAGCCTATGATCTTAGTGCCACTCGGCAAAGATCAAAGTAGAGGAGACCAAATTGAAAATGCTGCTCAGTTTGAGAGCCAGGGATATGCTATGGTCATACAGGAAGAAGAATTCACGCTGAATAATTTAATGGATAAGCTGGAATATTTAAATGAACATCAACACGCAATCCAGCAAAATATGAGTTCGCAAAAATCATTATATACAGCTAATGATCTATTGATGAAAATAATAGCCGATGCTAGTTAAGGAGTAGAATTATGTCTCAGGCGAAAAGAATTTTGTTGATATTAATATTCAGTTTTATCTTTGGATTGATTGCATTTTTCCATGAATCACGCATTGGAAAATGGATTGATAATGAAGTCTATGAATTTATATATTCTTCAGAAAGTTTCATTACAACTACAATTATGCTCGGGTTCACAAAGATCGGTGAGGTCTGGTCTATGATTCTGCTGTCTTTACTCATAGTATGTTATCTTCTGCTTAAAAGGTTAAAAATAGATGCGCTATTCTTCGCATTATCTATGATCTTGTCTGGCGTGCTTAATCCTCTGCTGAAAAATATCTTTGATAGAGAGAGACCGACATTATTGCGTCTTATAGATATTACAGGATTTAGTTTTCCAAGTGGCCATGCTATGGGATCTTGTGCGTTTTTCGGTAGTCTGGCAATCTTGATTAAAAACCATTCGGATAGCTCCTTTAAGCCTTATTTAATCGGTATGTGTGTGTTTGCTATCCTTATGATTTCAAGTAGTAGAGTTTATCTTGGCGTACATTATCCGACTGATATTATTGCTGGGATAATTGGAGGAGTCGTTTGTATATTATTATCACAATTAATTTTAGATAAAGTAATTGACAATCGTTCTCAATAAGGTATAATAATAAATGAAAATGATTCTCATTTAAATAGAGTTCCCCCTCTGATGAGCATTTTCACCCCCTTTTATGCCCAAAAGCACCTGACTTGCCCGGTCAGGTGCTTTTTATTGTTCCTTTTTAAAAAATAGCTAATTTTAAACTTTTTGTGGTATTATTTTTTTATAAATTAATGATATGAGGTAATTGAATTGAGCATACATACATTTGAATCACTTGTACTGGAAAATGACAGAATAAAATTAATTCCGATGCAGATTGAGCATGCAAAAGACCTTCATGAAATCAATCACGAATCCATCTGGAGCTATATGTTGTTTCAGGCCACCAGTATGGATCTTATGGAGCAATGGGTGATCGATGCAGTCCATCTTAGAGAAACGTTGAAGTCTATTCCTTTTATCGTAGTACTGAAAGCAACGAATGAAGTAGTGGGGTCCACACGCATTAAAGATATTGACTATGAGAATGATGCCTGTGAAATCGGAACGACCTGGTTTGGTGTAAAAGCTCAGAAAACCTTTGTAAATACTGATAGTAAATATTTATTGCTCGAATTCTGTTTTGAGACACTTAATATGGTACGTGTACAGATTAAAGCGGATGAACGTAACGAGAGATCAAATAGAGCGATCGAAAGACTTGGTTTCCAAAAAGAAGGTGTGATACGTAAGGAGCGCAATTTACATGGTGTTAGAAGAAATTTGATCATTTATTCTGTCATTGATGATGAGTGGCCTGATGTAAAGAAAAAGATACAAGAAATTCAAAAGAAATATTTAACATAGGAAGTGTCCCGATGAAACGTATTCTAGTAGTTGAAGATGAAGCGAACTTAGCGAGGTTTATCGAGCTGGAGCTCACACATGAATCTTACGATGTAACTGTAATGTATGATGGAGAAAATGGTCTGCAAGAGGCACTTAGCTCGGAATATGATTGTATATTACTCGATATAATGCTGCCTAAACTCAATGGACTTGAAGTTTGTAGAAAACTTAGAAGTGAAAAGGACACGCCTGTAATCATGATTACTGCAAAAGGTGAGACATATGACAAAGTAATAGGGCTTGACTACGGTGCAGATGATTATATCGTTAAACCATTTGATATTGAAGAATTGTTAGCGAGATTAAGAGCATTACTCCGTCGCAATAAGAATGAATATGATGGTGAACATCTGCTTGTTGTAGGAAACCTCCAGATTGATAAGGAGGCGTTTACTGTCTCGTGTGATAATCAGCTTATCGAGCTGACTAAAACTGAATTTGAACTGCTGAAATTACTTGCGATGAATAAGAGACATGTTATGACAAGAGAAAAAGTGCTTACAGCTATATGGGGCTATGACAATGAGGTAGAAACAAATGTCGTAGATGTTTACATCCGTTACTTAAGAAACAAACTGAAACCTTTTGGTCAGCATCAACTGATAGAAACTGTTCGCGGTGTAGGGTATGTTATTCGATGAAGGTATCACAGTCTTTAAGAATTAAGTGGATGCTGCTTACAACGACAATTTCATTTATCGTTTTCATGCTCTTTAGCTTCTTAATCATTTATCTGATCGGTGTTTATCAAAAGGAGCAGGAAGCTGAAATAGCAAAAAGAAGCTTGTCTGATATATCAGTGATTATGGCTACTAAAAATATTGCGGAATTGAAGATTGATGATCTTAGTAGATCTCTATCGTCGAGTGATACGTTTGTTTATTTTAATAGGCAAGGAGAACAGCTTTTCAGTATTTCGGGTCAATCTGCGGAGAAGGTTGATATCGCATTCAATCCAACAACTAAGATAATATCTAAAGACGAAGTACATCAAGGCAAAAATTATATCGTTATGTATTCACCACTTAATAATGCCAACTTTCATGGCTATGTTGTATTAGTGCACTCTTTAAAAAACCATGACGATGTCATCGAATTCTTAATCATTATCAGCAGCTTCTCCAGTTTAACCGCACTATTTTTGACGGCCATGCTAAGCTATGTGTTCTCAGGCCAGATTACGAAACCTATTCGTATGATTGCTGAACAGATGAAACGGATAAAAAGAGATGGCTTTCAAAATAAACTCGCTTTTTCAACTCAATATCATGAAACAAATGATCTCATTGAAACTTTCAATGAGATGATGACACAGCTTGAGCAGTCATTTGACCAACAAAAACAGTTTGTTGAAGACGCATCACATGAACTTAGAACACCATTACAGATTATCAATGGCCATCTTAATCTTATAAAGAGATGGGGCAAGAATAAACCGGAAGTACTTGAAGAATCTTTATCGATATCTATTGAAGAAATGGCTAGAATCAATAAACTCGTTGAAGAACTATTAATTTTATCGAAAGATTTGTCGCTGGTTGAGTCTTCGCCGCAAGAAGTAATTGATATTAATGAAGAAATAAAGTCAAGAATTAATGCCTTCTCGCAATTAAAATCTGAATACACTTTTGATTTCCATAGTTCGGAAAAATTGATCAGACTGACGATTAATCGATTTCATTTTGAACAGATATTAACGATATTTTTAGATAATGCGATTAAATATGATGAGAAAAATAAACACATTATTGTTAGGACAACAAAAAAAAATAAATTCGCACAAATCGAAATCATAGATTATGGTATCGGTATTCCTGAAGAAGATCTGCTGAATATTTTTGACAGGTTCTATCGTGTAGATAAATCACGTGCACGCTCTAAAGGTGGAAATGGACTTGGTCTGTCGATTGCAAAGAAATTGATTGAGACGTATTCAGGTACTGTTTCTATTGAAAGTGAATTACATGTCTATACAAAAGTTAAGATACAGCTACCAATTCGCTCATAATATTTCACAAAGTTATGTTTTACCTCTTTAATTTCATGCTTTGCTTTGTTAAAATAAAAATGTAAACGTTTTATAAAAATGGAGGGTGGAACTATGACAAAAGGTAAGAACCTAGAAGAAGCACCTCCTAGATTTGGTACAAATTTAGGAATACTTCTTGAAATGTTCGATCAATATCAAAATGATCCTTCATCAGTCTCTGATGAACTACAGGAACTGTTTTCTAATATTCAGGGGAGTAAGGGGAATTCTGGAATAGGTAATACAGACGCAGATATCATCAAGAGATTGATGCGCCTTGTAGATAATATCAGACAGTACGGGCATCTAAAAGCTGATATTTATCCCTTATATAAACCGAAGCGTGATCAGCATCTCAAGCTTTCTGTAGAAGATTTCGGACTTTCTGAAGAAGTATTAAAGCAGTTACCTGCTTCTCTTGTTTCTGAGCATTATGGAGAAAGATTAAACAATGCTTTTGAAGCAGTTACTGAAATGCAGCAGACTTATCAAGGTCCGATTGCTTATGAAGTTTCTCATATCAACAATAGTGAGGAACGCGAGTGGCTGAAAACTACAATTGAAAGTAAGGTAAAAAGAGATTTCAGTAAAGAAGAGAAAGTTGAATTGCTTAAAAGCGTCGCACGTGTAGAAGGCTTTGAAAAGTATATCCATAAGAATTTCGTCGGTGCAAAACGTTTCTCTATTGAAGGGGTAGATGCGCTTGTACCAATGCTTGAGAATGTTATAAAGTTTGCCAGTGAAAATAATATTCAGGACATTGAAATTGGAATGGCACATCGCGGTCGACTAAACGTTCTGACACATATCCTTGAAAAACCATACGAAATGATGCTTTCAGAATTTATGCATACTGATCCAATGAAGTTCCTTCCTGAAGATGGTTCTCTAGTTGTCACAAAAGGATGGACTGGGGATGTTAAATATCATCTAGGTGGTACAAAAACAACGACACGCTTTGGTAAAACGCAGACCATTTCTTTAGCAAACAACCCGTCTCATCTTGAAATAGTTGCGCCCGTTGTACTAGGAAAGACAAGAGCGGTACAGGAAGTTACAGATGGTGTCAATAAACCAGAACAGGACTTTAATAAAGCACTTGCTGTGTTAATACATGGTGATGCAGCATTTCCGGGTCAAGGTATCAACTTCGAAAGTATGAACTTAAGTAATCTTAAGGGGTATTCAGTTGGAGGATCACTGCACATCATTACAAATAACCGTGTAGGTTTTACAACAGAATCTTATGATTCACGTTCAACTACATATGCTACAGATGTTGCTAAGGGCTACGATTTACCAATCATCCATGTTAATGCTGATGATCTGGAAGCATGTATCGAAGCAATTGAACTTGCGATGGCTTATCGACAGAAATTCAATAAAGATTTCGTTATTGATCTTGTAGGTTACCGACGTTACGGACATAATGAAATGGATGAACCTACAGTGACGAATCCAATGCTGTATAAAGAGGTTAAAGGTCATCCAAGTATAGAAATTCTATATGGTAAGTCACTAGTTGAAGCTTCCGTAATTACTGAGGATGAAATGAATGCAATCTTTGAAGATGTAGCTTCCAGACTTCGTTCAGCTCATGATGCAATTGATAAATCTTCAGTCAATAATGACAGTGAGATGCAAATGCCGGAAGCTGTTGAAGCTGGATATGAAAAATTAGATACAGGTGTAGCATTAGAACAGTTGAAACAGTTAAATGAGGATATGTTATCAACGCCAGAAGAATTCACAGTGTTCAATAAGCTGCAGAAGATTTTAGAGAGACGTAATGATCCATTTACGAAGGATGGACTTGTTGACTGGGGTCATGCAGAACTTTTAGCTTATGGAACAATTATTCAAGATGGTAATCCAGTACGACATACTGGGCAGGATGCTGAACGTGGAACATTTGCACACCGTCACGCAGTACTCCATGATGTTAAGAATGGTGATAAGTATATCCCTTTACAACACATTGAAGGTGCCCAAAGTTCATTCGATATTCACAACTCACCGTTATCAGAAGCGGCTGTTGTTGGATTTGAATATGGATATAACCTGCAAAACAATAAAGCTTTAGCGGTTTGGGAAGCGCAGTATGGTGACTTTGCTAATATGGCGCAAATGATCTTTGATAATTTCATTAGTAGTGCTGAAGCAAAATGGGGAGAAAAAAGTGGTCTTACATTATTGCTCCCGCATGCATATGAAGGACAAGGTCCAGAGCACTCTTCTGCTAGATTGGAGCGATTCTTACAACTAGCAGCTGAACACAACTGGACAGTTGCGAATCTATCGAGTACGGCAAACTATTTCCATTTATTAAGACGTCAAGCTCAATATTTAGGAACAGACAGAATGCGTCCTCTTGTAATAATGAGCCCAAAAAGCTTATTACGTAATAATTTTGTTTCTGATACGATTGAGAAATTCACTGAAGGCGGCTTTAAAGCGATTATTTCTAGTGAATACAAGAAGACAAAAGTTAAGAAACTCTTAATTGCAAGTGGTAAGGTTGCTGTGGACCTTATGACAGAGCTTACTAAAAATCCAAATGACGAAGTTCATGTCATTCGCCTTGAGCAGATTTATCCGTTCCCAGAACAAGATATTAAAGCGATTATAGATGATCTAAAAGGATTAACAGAAATCGGTTTCGTACAGGAAGAACCGAAGAATCAAGGTTCATGGCATTATATTTATCCATTATTAAATAACATTAAGCCTGCTAAGGTAAAATTATCATATTATGGGCGACCACATCGTGCAGCACCAGCTGAAGGTGATAATGAAATTCATAAAATCGTACAATCAAAACTTATTAGCGAAGCGTTAAACATTTAAGGGGGAAATTAAATTGGCTGAAATCAGAGTTCCAGAATTAGCAGAATCAATTACAGAAGGTACAATATCGACTTGGTTCAAACAAGTTGGAGACAGTGTTGAAAAAGGCGAAAATATCGTAGAACTTGAAACAGATAAAGTGAATGTTGAAGTTATCTCAGAAGAAGCGGGGGTTGTTACAGAGCTTAAAGCTGCTGAAGGTGATACAGTTGAAGTAGGTTCAGTTATTGCAATTGTTGAAGCTGGGGAAACACAAAAAGCTACCAATGATGCGTCTCAACAAGAAACATCAGCACCTGAAGAGCAGTCAGAATCTAAAGAAGAGGTAAAATCTGAGGAGAAAACGGAAGCTGCTGATAAATCATCAGAACGTATCGTAGCTACACCATCTGCACGACGCTATGCACGTGAAAATGGTATTGATTTAAGTGATGTAAATAGTAAAGATCCACGAGGACTTATTCGTTCGCATGATGTTAAAAATACACAATCAGCGCCTGCACAAAAATCAGAAGCACCAAAACAAACGGCATCTAACCCGGAGAAACCCATAATAAGAGAAAAGATGTCTCGTCGTCGTCAGACTATCGCAAAGAAATTACTGGAAGTATCTAACAATACTGCGATGTTAACAACATTCAACGAGGTAGATATGACGAATGTTATGGAACTTCGTAAGCGTAAAAAAGATAAGTTCCAGGAAGATCATGATGGAACGCGTCTAGGATTTATGTCATTCTTTACGAAAGCGGTTGTAGCAGCACTCAAGAAATATCCTGCTGTAAATGCTGAGATTGATGGAGATGACTTAATCTTAAAGCAATTCTATGATATTGGTGTCGCTGTTTCTACTGAAGAAGGATTAGTAGTACCAGTCGTTCGTGATTGTGATAAGAAGAACTTCGCTGAAATAGAAGGGAGTATCTATGACCTTGCCGTCAAAGCGAGAGATAAGAAACTGTCCTTAGATGATATGATGGGTGGATCATTTACAATCACAAATGGTGGGGTATTCGGTTCATTGATGTCAACGCCAATCATTAACGGAACACAAGCAGCTATTTTAGGTATGCATTCAATTGTTACTCGACCTGTTGCAATTGATAAAGAACGTATGGAAAATCGTCCGATGATGTATATCGCATTAAGCTATGATCATAGAATCATCGACGGTAAAGAAGCTGTCGGATTCTTAAAGACAATAAAAGAGCTGATCGAAAGCCCTGAAGATTTATTGCTTGAAAGCTAATATTGATTTACGTTCGTCCACTATACATTGTATAATATGTATAGTGGACTTATTTTTTGGAGGTTTATATGCAGACGAATGGATTACATCATGTTACGGTTGTTACACATGATATACAGCGATTTTATAATTTCTACAATAAGGTACTTGGATTTAAACTACTCAAGGAAACTGAGAATATAGAAAATACGGCGATGAAAAACTTGTATTTCGGTGACAATAAGGGCAATGCAGGAACATTACTGTCTGTAATAGAAGTTGCGAATCCTCTATTTGTTAAATATACAACGGATGAAATTTATGCCTATTCACTCAGAGTACCAACGGACTATAGCCTCTATGTATTTAAACTCCGTTTTGACGAAATGAATATCAAATATGATACCGTCATTAAATTAAATGGCAAGCATGCATTACCATTTTACGACTGTGACGGAAGATGCGTATATCTCATTTCTGATGAACATAATAAAGGGATTCCTTTAGGGGAGCCTGATGATGACAGTAATGTAGATGCGATTCATCAAATTCTCGGTTTAGGGCCAGTTCTGATTAATGCTTCAAATCGGTTATTAACATCCAGTATACTGACACAAGTATTAGACTTAAAGCACACATCTAGTTATCAGCTAGCAGCATTTGATAATGATGTTCAGGTGTTTACTTCAGGCGATGGAGGTAATGGTGGAGAAATCCATGTCGTCCAAGGTGCTGCATCAGAAAAGAAACGCGCAGCGAATATTGAGCAGGTGGGAATATCAGTAACTGAAGAAGTATTATTTGATTATAAGAAACGATTAGAATCTGTTAATATTCCGCATTCAGAGATTAGTGATCGCAAATTTTATAAGACAATCTTCTTTAAGGATCCATGCGGAATTGTATTCGAATTAAGTACAAAACCCGATTTTAATTTGTAAGCAGTAAATATCAAGAAATTATTATAAAAGGAGAATGATTATGTTACATGAAGAATGGCAAAACAAAGAAGCGATTAAGCACGTTGAAGTTATTAATGTAGATGCAAAAAAATATAAAGTAAGTGATATGCTGACTGTCGGAAAAGTTTATGATGTTGTCAATGAAACGGAAGAGTATTATCATATCAGAGATAATAGTGGTAAAGTAGGCGGCTACTATAAAGATTACTTTAAAGAAGTACAGTAGTACAGATTGATAACAGAGATGATACAGCTGATTAATTTATTTGTTCTTCAATATTGAGGTATAGTACAGACCCGTTTAATAAAAGGATACAATATAGTATAATAGAGGATGCAAATCCTCTATTTTTTTATGGGATAATTTGAAAGGATGAATATAATGATTAAATACCAAAATAGTGATGCGAGTATAAAAGAAGATGCATTGATCATGTTGAAGCTGAAGAAAAATGTACTGCTAAAAGGGCCGACAGGATCAGGTAAAACAAAATTAGCTGAAACTTTAAAGGATGAATTAAAGTTAAAGATGAATAGCATCAACTGTTCTGTCGATCTGGATGCAGAAAGCTTATTAGGATATAAGACCATTGAAAATATAGACGGAGAAAGTCAAATTGTCTTTGTTGACGGGCCTGTACTTGAAGCGATGCGAGAAGGTAATATTCTTTATATCGACGAAATTAATATGGCAAAACCTGAAACTCTACCAATTTTAAATGGTGTTCTTGATTATCGTAAGACGATTACAAATCCTTTTACAGGAGAAGTAATTACAGCCCATGAAAACTTTAAGGTGATCGCTGCGATTAATGTCGGATATGTAGGGACATTACCGATGAACGAAGCATTGAAAAACCGATTTGTTGTGATAGATATGGATTATATTTCTGGTGACATATTAAAAGCTGTAATTAAAGAACAGACATTACTTGAAGATGAGCAGTTAATCGATCAGATCATAAAGTTTAACCATGATTTAATTACAATGGCGAGTCAAGGTCAAATTAGTGAAGAAGCGAGCTCAATACGTGCGTTACTAGATTTTTGTGATCTAACGACAGTGATGCCAGTCGAGCGTGCAGCAAAACGAGCTATCATTGACAAATTAGATGATGAGCGCGAACAGAATGCGATTCAAAATGCACTGGAACTGAATTTCTAATGAGTGAAAAGTTTATACTTTTTAATGATGAAGTTATTGATCCTTCATTAATTATGACATTAACAGACCTTGCACAATTGTTGCTCGAAGATAATGAAGTGAAAGTTGATTTTCAGAAGTTTGCCTATTATGATCTGGTTGAAAATACGATTAACGTATCATTTAAGTGGAAACATCGCAAAGAAGATGAAGTTATAAAATTATTAAAGAGTGACTGTATATTATATGCCTATGGATTTCAATATATAGCACTTGATGCTGTAAAAGAGATTATAGAAGAAGATGTAAGGTACCCATCATTATTTCAGCAGTTATTTATGATGATTGAAGAATACCGATTGATGCACCTTATCAGAAAAAGCCGTCCATTTACAAATAAATTCTTTACTGTACGTGTAAAAGAAAAAATAAAAGACAATGAAGGTCAGATTGATTTTTATAGAACAAAGGCCATGCCTACGGATGAATTATTTCTACAAGTTGAGCATGCATTACTTATGGAAAATACATTGTCATTTACGTCATACTATAAGCCGGAAACTGAACTTGCTATGCAACTCGCATTGCAGGATGCATTTACATTGAATGATACATATGACAGTATGAATCTTGCAAATAGAGTTTATTATATACTAGAGCAAGTCATCCATCAGGATATGCTCAATGAATATTATCATATCCCTAAAAATGCCTTTATGAATGCACATGCCTATAAGAAGGCCAATATGGATAAAGCGCACCAGGATGTTGATGATATGGAAGCATCAGAGCATGTTCAGACGAAACAAAAAGATATAAAGACAGAGAACGGTGCTTATCTGGAAACAGAAGTAACAGAAGGATCAAATAGTAACAATATTAAAGAGAATGACAGGCAAGGGGATGCAGGTGATGACATCACAGAGATGTTGATGGCTAAAGGGAAAGCATCGCCTCCTCAAGTAGATGCTCACGGTAATGATATCAGTGAATTTGTCGGAGAAGAGAATAAATACACTGAAATTATATGGAAAAACAGTGAACAGAATGAGTCCAGCAGAGCAACATACAATTTGTACAAAGATGAAGTGAATAAAGAAATAAAATCTTTAGTAAATGTGATTAATAAAAGTATTGAACACGAACAGACATCTGCCCGTATGAATTTAAGCAAAGGGAAGCTAAGTCGCAAACTCACTACCTGGTTCCTGGATGATAAAAAACGTGTATTCTATAAAGAGGATCAGGCGTCTTACAAACTTGATGCTACATTTATGCTGCTTGTTGATGCCTCTTACAGTATGGAAGATAAAATGGTAGAAACGATGAAAGGAATTGTGTTATTTCATGAGACACTCATGCAGCTTATGATAAATCATGAAATTATCGCGTTCAATGAAGATGGATTTGAAGCGGATCAATATAATCAGCCAAATTATTTTGAACATATTATTCCTTATGAACATGCATTAAATGATAATTACTCAGCAAATATTGTGAGTTTTCAAAATGGAGAAGATAATCGTGATGGGCTTGCAATTAGAGTTGCTGGCCAAATGCTGAAGCAAAGAAATGAAAAACAGAAGTTTTTAATTGTATTTTCAGATGGTGAGCCATCTGCATTTGATTATGAATCGAATGGAATTATTGATACACATGATGCCGTCGTTGCTCTCAGAAAAGAAAATGTATACGTCATCAATATCTTTTTGAGTCAGTCAGTTATAGATGATAATACACGTGCAACTGTGCGTAATATCTATAATGACTACTGTATTTTTGTGGAAGGAGTGGAAAAGCTACCAAGCATTATTCAGCCTTTACTAAAAACGTTATTGCTGCAAAGCATGAAACAATTTTAAAATATTCAGAAAATATAAAAACTTGCTTGTTTTCAACGGTTTAAAGTGTTATTATAATTTTTATTAATCAATAGGAGGTTTTATATGAATAAGAACACTTGGATCGTGGGTTTTATGCTATTTGCAATATTTTTTGGTGCAGGAAACTTAATTTTCCCTCCGAATTTAGGTTTTTCTAGCGGACAGTTCTTCTGGCCAGCGATCTTTGGTTTTGTGATAACTGGAGTAGGATTACCTTTATTAGGCATCATTGTAGGGTCATTAGATGAGGATGGGTATAAAGGTGCATTAAAGAAGATTAATCCTACGTTCGGTGTCATCTTTTTAGTTGCAATTTACTTGACGATTGGACCGCTTTTTGCGATTCCTCGTACAGGTGCTACTTCTTACGAGATGGCAGTTGTGCCATTCTTAGATAAACCATCCGTAATGTCTTTATTTATTTTCACTTTAATTTTCTTTGGGATTACTTTATGGTTATCAATCAATCCGTCCAAGATGGTGGATAGAATTGGTTCTGTATTAACACCATTACTGCTCGTTTCAATTATTGCATTAGTTATTAAAGGGTTTATGCTATTATCTGATGAATCTCCAGTAACAGCTGATAGTAATATCTATACTGGTAATACGCGTAGTTTCTTCACTGGATTTACAAATGGGTATAATACCATGGATGCTATCGCTGCAATTGCGTTCAGTGTAATCGTTATTTCTGCGATTAAAGGGAAAGGTATCACGAAGGAGACAGGTTTATTTAAACAGACTGCTTTTTCAGGAATTATAGCTGCGATTGCATTAGGATTTATCTATGTTTCATTGGGCTGGATAGGCAGTCGTTATCATTTAACACAAGATGAGCTATCAAATATTTCGAATAACGAGCTAGATTTAGGAACTTATTTATTAACACATGTAGCTAACGCAACATATGGCACTTTCGGGAAACTATTGATTGGTGCTATCGTTTCCCTTGCATGTTTAACGACAGCTACTGGTTTAGTTGTAGCTGTATCAGAATATTTTCATGAAATATTTCCAAAAATATCTTATAAAATGTATGCAGTTGTGTTTACCTTGTTTAGCTTAGTTTTAGCAAATCAAGGTTTGAGTTCAGTAATCGCGATGAGTGTTCCTGTCTTATTGGTACTATATCCAATTGCGATGACACTTTTACTAACAATGCTCTTAGCTAAGTTTATTCCGACACCGCAGCTTGCAATGCAGATTCCAATCTTTATCGTGACAATTATTGCAATCTTATCCGTACTACAAAGCCAGTTTCAGATTGCACCATTTATGGATCACTTACCGCTTAAAGGGGAATCGATGGAATGGTTATTATTTGCAATTGTAGGTTATGTGATTGGTCTTTTAATTGGTAAGGATAAAGAAAAAATTGTATATTCATAACAAAACCAGAGATTAATATCTCTGGTTTTGTTCTTGTTGAAGTTGTAGAAGCTGTGTTTTTAAATCCTGTTCCATCTTGCTGAGCTCTATTTCTGCATTGCGTCGTTTTTCTTTTCCTTCCGCCTGTATATGCATCGTTTCACGTATAGTATCTACTATATTTTGCTGTGTTATCTTTAAAGTTTCTAATTCAACGATGCCACGTTCGTTTTCTTCAGCGGTACGAATTGTATTCATCTTTAACATCTCTGAATTTTTGAGTAGGAGTTCATTCGTCGTATTTGTAACTTGCTGCTGTGCTTTAGAAGCCTTTTGCTGATGAAGCAGACTCATTGCAATAGCCATCTGATTCTTCCATAACGGAATACTTGTGAGAATTGAACTTTGAATCTTTTCGGCTAAAGTTTGGTTAACATCTTGTATCATACGAATTTGAGGCGCAGACTGCAGTGTAATTTGTCTGGATAGTTTAAGGTCATAGATTCTTTTATCGAGTCTGTTGACATAATGTCGCATATCATTAACTTCCTGAACAATCATCTGATCATTTGTGTGCAGCGCTTTTTGCTCAAGTTCAGGTAGAAGTTGATTATTAATTTCATCTCTCTTTTCTTCTGCTGCGATAATGAACATGTCAATCGCTTCAAAATATTCCTTATTCTGATCGTATAGCTGATCCAGCATATTGATATCACGCATTAATACATTCTTTGAATTATCAAGTTCCACTGAAATTCTATCAATCTGACTTGCGACAGATTGATATCTTGAAATAAGTTCATTTACAGATTTTGATACACGTTTAAATAATCGTTTCACCTTACTCTTATCGATATTCTGTATTTCATCTGGATCAACTTCTTTAAGCTTCTTCATAAGCTGATCTAGATTATTGCCGATAGAACCAATATCTTTTCCTTGAACCTCATCTAATATTTGGTGTGAGAACTGAGATAATTTTTGCTGTGCACCTGCGCCATAAAGTAAGAGCTTTTCATTATCTAATGGTACAATCTGATTTTTTATCTGATTGATTTGTTCACGTTTTTCAATAGACATCTCACTGTTATCAAAAGTCATTGTAATATTATTTTGTTGTTCAGGAATTATTTCTTTCTGAATTTCGAAAGGGTTGCTTACGAGTTCGTCTGTTAAATTTTTATTGCTCATGGTTATTTCCTCTCTTCTTCATAGTGAACTGCATTTTTAAATTGAAGTGGAGCTTTCTCTTTATGCTCAATCTGTGATTGTTTGTCATTAAATAATTGTTTAGTTGTATAGTTATCTGCCAGATTAATTTCAACTCTCATTGTTTCATAACTCTCTTTGTTGAGTGCACGTAAATCGGCTTGTAATGTACGCTTTAGTTCATCTAACGTCAGTCTTGCATGATTTAACAGTTGCTGATCCTCTTTTGTTTTATGAGGCATTCTTGACAAATAAAGATATTCATTTAATAAATTGACCGTATTGTCGAGATGTGAGAAGAAAAAGCTATCCACATTAAAAAACTTTGATGGAGACTTCTGAACATTCTTAAAAATCACGCGTGCCAGTTTATTTATCTCATTAACATTTTTAAGTTCACTTAATGAGCGGACTTTCTTGTATTGAACTAATAGGTGTTTGATTTTTGGTTCTGCAATTTTTAACTGTTTCCTAACGTATTTATAATCATTTTTTGATAGGCCAATTTCTTTAAGATAAGTATGTGCTGCTTTTTGCTGTACAGGTAAAAACGTCATGATATAAGATCCAAACATTATTAAAGTATCAAGCCACATTTCAAATTGAAATATGTTCATGGAGATTATACCAGTTATAATCGCAACGGGTATAGCTAAAATTGCACCTAATATATAGGAGGTATTATATTTCATATAATCAATCCTTGTCATTTATTTAAGCGTTGTAAATCTATTGAATTGCTGAGGCGATATTTCTTCTGATGTATATGACTCCACCTTAGACATAGGAGATGCACCGCGTATTACAGCATGTTCAAATTGTGACAAATTTTCATCGCCAGTCGCATAGATTTCTACATGCTCATCTACATTTTGAACAGTGCCAGTAATGTGATATTGTAGCGCTAGTCTTTCGGTAAAATATCGAAATCCAACGCCCTGGACTTTACCGAAAACTTTAATATGCAATGTTTTCATTAATGTCACCTCTTATTTATTATTATAAGTAAGAATGCAAAAAACTCCTAATAAATCGCATTGGTAATAGCATTTACTTGAACTTTTTTATGATGACATTCATAATGTGATGGAGAGGTGAATGCCATGTATGAGGTCGTTACTATTCGAACAGAATATGAAGGATGGTGGCTTTTTGAAGATTTATGGGACTGTGTGACAGAACTTAATAGATTTAGTACGTTAAAAGACACAGAGACATATTATAGTGAGCAACTCAATAAGCTAAGAAAAAAATTTAAAAACGAGCTTATCGGAAAGCATAATATTCATGCATTCTATAATAACTGTGAACTGATTTACTGTGAAGACTGTGATGATGATATTCAAATCTTTCACAGTCTGATCGTCTTTAAAGATAAGCAGATCGTCACGATGAAGCTTTAATGTTACAATAGATTAAAGATTGTAAAAAGTTAAAATATACAGTTTATTGTATTGCATATCTAAGTTGTGTATCTTATAATATTATATAACCAATAGGATTATTCCATATTACAAAGTAAATGTAAGAAGATGTATAAGAAATACACTGCACATGTTTATTTTGTAATATGTGAATAATCACATATTGAATTATATAGTGTGGAGGTTTCTTATTATGAAACAAGGTACAGTAAAATGGTTTAACGCAGAAAAAGGATTTGGATTCATCGAGATCGAAGGAGAAAATGATGTATTCGTACATTTCTCAGCGATCAATCAAGAAGGGTACAAATCATTAGAAGAAGGACAAGCAGTGGAATTCGAAGTTGTTGAAGGCGACCGCGGACCACAAGCTGCTAACGTTGTCAAATTATAATTTTAATGCAATAAATTATATATGAACGTTAATATTAACCCCCAACATTAGTTGGGGGTTAATATTTTTTAACTATAAAATATTATAATAATATTATGTAAACTTTTATTTATATTTAAAAATCCCCAAAAATAAATAGGGGATTAAAGAACTTCGTTTGCAGTCAGATGTTCTAAAGATTGTCTTTTTATTACTTGTCGTACGTTATCTTTCGTGACAAATATTACTGCTGGCTTTAACATCTGGTTATAATTAGAACTCATACTATAATGATATGCACCTGTCGCTTTAACCACTAGCAAATCACCACGTTTAATTGATGAGGGGAGCATTATATTGCGCATAATAATGTCGCCAGATTCGCATAATTTACCAGCGACGGTTACTTCTTTATCGTGTATTTCATTACGATCTACAAGTAGTAGTTCGTATTTCGCATTATATAATGCTGTCCGTATGTGATCGCTCATCCCACCATCTATTGATACATAACAGTTTGTATCAGGAATCTCTTTGACAGTACCAACCTCATAGACTGTAATACCAGCTTCACCGACGATTGAGCGCCCCGGTTCTAATGATATTTCTGGTACAGGATAGGAATGTTTCTTACATTCATTTATTAGTGTTTCAGTTATCCTCTTAATACCTTCTTCGATAGGGTAGCTGATATCTTCTGAAGTATATTTGATGCTGAAACCACCACCAATATTTAATATATCAATTTCAATTTTGTGTTGTGTCAGCCAGTTTATGACAAGTTCAATCGTCTTGATTGTGCCCGTAGACTCAAATATTTGTGATCCAATGTGGAAATGAACACCTTTGAATTCGATATGAGGTGCGGCTTCAATTTGTCTTACGCCTTTTATTGCTAGTCCATGTCTGATACTTAAACCAAATTTACTATCTTCCTGGCCAGTCTGAATAAATTCATGCGTATGAGCTTCAACGCCAGGATTAATGCGTAGTACTGCTTTTACAGTTTGTTCTAATGAACGCGCAATATCATTGATGCGTTCGATTTCATCAAGGCTATCGATAACAAAATATTCAACCCCTGACTCAATCGCGTATTTAATTTCTCGATCTGTTTTATTGTTTCCATGAAAATGGATCTGTGAAGGTGAAATTTTTGAATGTAGTGCTGTAAATAGTTCTCCTTCACTAACGACATCAAGTCCCATATGCTCTTCATTCATTAAATTAAATAACTGAATAGATGTAAATGCCTTAGAAGCATAAGAGATTGTGTAGTTTAATCCAGATGCTTTTAATGCACTATGAAATCTTCTGCATTGATTACGTATTTCATCCTCATCGTAGATAAATAGTGGGGTACCATATTCTTCAGTAATTTGTCGAATATTATGTCCGTTGATTGTAAGTTGATTATTGATATACGTTAATGTCATTGATATACTCCTTTTTTAATGAATGATGGTTCAGTGCACTGAGCTGTTCAGAATTTGCTCCGACACCTTTAAAAGTGAACGCATCGATTCTAATCTCGTTACTATATAATATTACTTCATCTCCAGCTTGCACTGTATCATCTACTTCTACAAACATATGACTCATCATCAAAGCGCGGATAGGATGACGTTTGCCCTTGATGATGCAGTCATGCTTACTTCTCGTCCTCAATATGCCATCACCATAACCGATATCTACTACAGCAAGCTTCGTTTCTTTCTCTGCTGTAAAGGCGAAGCTGTATCCTGCAGATTCTCCCTTTGATATATTTCTTACTTGAATTACATTTGCACTAACAGTCAATGATTGGTGGGTAACAGATTCATCTAATGATGCATAGGGTCTGCTTCCATAAAGAATAATGCCAATTCTGACATGTGTATGATCATCAAATAGGCTATCTCTCATAAAGCTAGCGCTATTTTGACTATGGATCATTTCAAAAGCATGATACTCAGAAATCCATTTCAGTCCTTTTAACCAGGCTTCTTTTTCATTTTCGTATTCCGTAATATCAAATTCATCGGCATAACCGAAATGTGTCCATATCCCGTTAATATTCATCTGTAAGTGAACAGGTAACTGATTATTGTCATCAATTACAGCTTTCATTTCTTCAAATGTTTTAAATCCAGAGCGATGGAGAAGATTTTCATATTCGAGATGTACTGATATCCCATCTAATTCATTCTGATACTTATGATAGAATGCTAGAGAAGGTAACGTCATTTGAATATTATATTGTCTTAAGTCGTTGAATTGAGTAACAGGATTCATCAAAAATATAGTAGCTTCGGGTGCTATTTTTCTTATGAGAATTGCTTCATTTAAATTCGTTGTACTAAAAGTTGTAATACCAGCTTGTAGAAATGCATCTATTGCAAATTCCAGTCCATAATGATAGGCATTGTTCTTTACGACGGCCATTACAGGAGTATTGCTCTTCACGGATTTCACATTTTCCACAAACTTAGTACGATCTACAGTCCATCGCGCAGTCATTTTGATCCCTCAAATCTGTTAAAAATTGCTTCCAGAACGTCAATCCCATATATCAGTGCTGATTCATCAAAGTTGAATGTCGACGTATGAAGCCCTGTAACAAACTGTTTATCTTCATTTCTGCACCCTAAAAATGCGAAGGTGCTGGGTATGACTTTTCCGTAGAAAGAGAAATCCTCTCCAAATAAATAAGGTTCTTCTTTTTCTATTCTATTGATTTTACTATCAATCAAAGCTTCGCTCATGAATGCATATGCTAACTCGTTATTTATCGTTGGAGGATACCCTTCCGCAAATTTAACCTCTATTGTACAACCGGTAATTAACTGAGCAGAGGTTGCAATATGATCCATCTGTTGTTTAATAACTGCTAGATTGTCCATATCGTATGTTCTGATTGTACCTTCTAAGTAACCATTGCTAGGCACTGTATTGATTGCTTCACCTGCATGCAATTTACCGATATGGATGATATTCGACTTTAAGCCTGGAAGATGATAATGCTGGATTTGAGAGAGTTGATTGAGTATCATCGTCAAGGCTGCAGCAGTCGAATGTCCTTGTTCTTTGTTGGCAACATGACTCGATGTGCCATTAATAAAGAAACGATATTCAGTTGCGCTGGCAGTTAATGCACCAGGTCTGCTTAATAATGTACCTTCATCGTTATCGGGCTGCATATGTAATCCGAATATATATGAAGGCTGAATTTCAAATTGATATGCATTCAGTAGATGATGAGCGCCAGCACCTGACTCTTCAGATGGCTGAAATATAAAGTAAACAGTTGAATTTAACGGTGTAATATCATGGCTTTGTTTAATGCGTCGTATTAATGCGAGTAGCATTGTCGTATGACCATCGTGTCCACAAGCATGCATTACTCCATCACGTACAGAACGGTAGGGCACATCATTTTCTTCATGAATCGGCAGGGCATCAATATCTGCTCTAAAAGCAATTGAAGATGTTCCTGTACCCTTAATATAAGCAACACAACCAGTACCTAGGGGAGAATCATAAGCGATTCCCATTTTATCAAGTTCTGATTTGATTAATTCTGTTGTTTTGTATTCTTCAAATCCTAATTCTGGATACATATGCAATGTGCGTCTAATATGTGTAATATAATCTAATTCCATTGTTTCACCTCATAAAATTTAAAGCTAATTGTGACAAGCACAATTAGCTTCCTGCTATTTCTTTAACTGTCTTAATGCCTGTACAATCTCAATCTTACTGCCTTCTACTTCATGAGCTTGCTTAATTACTCTAGCAGGTGTCCCAGCTACTACACTACCAGCAGGGACATCTTCAGTAACAATCGCTCCAGCTGCTACAACTGCACCTTTGCCGATACGTACACCTTCTAGTACAACGGCATTTGCTCCGATAAGTACATCGTCTTCTATGATCACTGGTTGTGCACTTGGAGGTTCAATTACGCCAGCAAGTACTGCACCTGCACCAACATGAACATTCTTACCAGTTGTTGCACGACCACCAAGCGTGGCATTCATATCAATCATTGTTCCTTCTCCCACGACAGCACCGATATTAATCGTTGCACCCATCATAATAACTGCATTATCATGAATGACTGCATGTTCACGAATGAAAGCTCCTGGTTCAATTCTAGCGTTAACTTTTGTCTGATCAATCAATGGAATTGCTGAGTTTCTTCTGTCATATTCAATTTCAACATCAGTCACAAGTGTTTTATTATTTTCGTAGAACTTTTCCCACTCTGACAGTTCAGTGAAAATTGTTTTTGATGTCTCGCATCCAAATACTTTCATAGTCTCCGGAAAAGTTACATCTGAAAAGTTTCCATTTAAATAAACTTTAACTGGTGTCTTTTTTTCTGACTCACTAATGTATTGTATGATTTCCTGTGCTGTAAATTCATGCATTGTTATGCTCCTTTATTATAAATTTTCAAATGTGTAATAGCCTTTTTCTTTCTGAATTAATTTCTCTGCAACCTCGATACTTCCATTGGCAAATATATCTTTGCTTAATGCCTGATGGGTAATCTGAATTGTTTCGTCATGTCCTGCAAATAATATTTCGTGTTCGCCGACAATCGTACCCCCACGTACAACACTGATACCAATATCATCCTTATTACGTGGGGTATGAACGTCTGTGCGATCATAAACGGGGTTTAATGAACGTTCTGAAGTAATTGCATCTAAAAGATTAACGAGTGTACCACTTGGCGCATCAACCTTTTTATTATGATGACGTTCAATCAGTTCGATATCCATATTCGTTAACAACGGTACTGCATATTTAACAAGTTCAGTAAGTACATGGACACCGTAACTCATATTTGCACTGAAAAATACAGGAGAGTGCGCACTTTTTAATTTTAGCAGCTCGATAATCAATTCTTTCTCTCCTGTTGTAGCCATAACGATAGGGGTATCGACATCACTTTTTAATAATGGAATAGATAAGGCTGGATTAGAAAAGTCTATGATAACATCAGCTTCTGGAAGTGTTTCTAATTTGTCTGATGTATAGACAGGGTAGGGTGCTGATCTTTTTTTGCTTAATATTATACCTGCTATTTCATGTCCTCTATTCTCAGCTAGATGTGCCACACGTTGATTCATAGCTCCGTAACCATTTAAAATAATCTTCATGAAAGATCACTTCCTTTAGCAATACGATTATATACTTCAATCAGCTGTTTTGTATCTTGTTCTAACATCGGAACTAAAGGTAATCGTAATTCACCATTCGCATAACCGATATAAGTGACCAGTGCTTTAATCGGTATAGGATTGACGTCTACAGATAATGCATCTATGAGGGGCAGCACATTATTGAACTGATGCTCAGCTTGATTGCGATCAACCTGATATATTCGGTAAACATCACTGAACTTTGCTGGTATCACATTTGCAATAACTGAAATTACGCCGTCGCCACCCGCTTCATAAAATGGCAGGACACTATCATCATTACCACTATACAATGCGAAGTCATCAGAGACCGCAGATTTTAATGCTTTCATATAGTTCATATCACCTGTTGCGTCTTTTATACCGTATATATAAGGGTGTGCCGCTAAAGTTGCGACAGTTTCTGGTTCTATCGTCATATTGGTTCTGGAGGGTACATTATAGAGTAATACTGGCAATTCTACAGCATCTGCAATTGTGGTGAAATGGGCAATGAGGCCACGCTGACTTGTTTTATTATAGTAAGGCGTAATCAGCATGATACCATCAACTCCTAAAGTTTTGACCTTTAATGAATGATCTATTGATGCCTGCGTATTATTTGTTCCGGTACCAGCAATTACAGGAACTCTACCATGTGCAACGCGTACTGCTATTTCAATAGTTTTAAGTTTTTCATCTTCTGTTAATGTAGAACCTTCACCCGTTGTCCCATTAATTATTAATGCTTCAACATTATTATTGATAAGAAAATTTAAATGTTCTTCGAATAATCTGTAATCTATCGTTTGTCCATTAAATGGAGTAGTTACTGCAACACCTGTTCCTTTAAAGTGTACGTTCATAATTTCACTCCTTATCGATTTAATTGATGCGTATGAATCTGTCCTAGAATTTGAACCGCATTCAGTGCTGCGCCTTTTAGAAGGTTATCGGCAGTACACCAGATATGGAAGGAATTCTCTAATGAGTCATCTCTTCTGATTCGTCCTACATAAACATGATCAGTTCCTGTCGCTGTAATCGCCATAGGGTATTCATTGTCCTGTGGATTATCTATAAGCACGACTGAATCGTCATTTTCGAAGAGCTGTTTTATCTCTTCAACTGTAGCTTCTTTATCAAGTGTGACATTGATTGCAACTGAATGGCTATCCTGAACTGGGATTCTGACACAAGTTGCTGTCACCTTTACATCTTGTAATCCAAGAATCTTCTTCGTCTCATCAATCATCTTCTGTTCTTCTTTTGTGTATCCACTGTCTAAGAATACATCGATATGAGGTAAAGCATTGTTATAGATAGGGTGGGGATAGTTTGTCGGTGCAATCCCTTGTGCGCCATTTTTAAGATCATTGATGCCTGCGACACCGCTTCCTGACACTGCTTGATAAGTTGTGTAGGCGACGCGTCTAATACCATATTTATCTTGCAGTGGTTTAAGAGGTACGACAGACTGAATCGTAGAACAGTTCGGATTAGCGATAATTTTACGTTTAAGTTTAGGTGAATTAACTTCAGGAACAATGAGGTCGATATCCTCATGCATTCTAAAAGCACTTGAATTATCTATTACGATGCTGCCTGCTGATTCAAAGATAGGTGAAAAACGTTCACTTGTAGCACCGCCTGCACTCATAAGCACAAAATCAAATTTCTGGTCTGCTTCTTCTTCAGTCAAAGCTCTTACTGTATAAGTCTTGCCTTGATATTCCATAGATTTACCGGCTGAACGCGGTGAGGAATATAATACGAGTTCATTAAATGGAATCTGCTTTCTTTCTAAAACTTCAAGCATTTTTTGTCCGACTAAACCTGTAGCACCTACAACTGCAATTTTATACATAATTGACTCTCCTTAATTTTATATATTAAATACTTTACATAATGACTGTACTGCATGTTCACCGTTTTCTTTATCTATAACATATGAAATTGATATTTCACTTGTTGTTACCTGATAGAAGGGGATTTCATTATGAATCAATGATTTAAATACCTTTGATGCAACGCCGCTCATATCTCTCATACCTGAACCGATAACAGAAAGCTTTGCATACGTTGAACGCGACTGATGGCTGATAGCCGGGTAGTTTGTACTTAATCTATTAAAAATACGTTCAATCTGTAACTTATCTGTGTCTTTCATTGTGAATGAAATTTGAAGGCCATCTAAGTTTACGATTTGAGATATCATATCGATATTGACTTCTTCTTGTTCTAATTCATCAAATAATTGATTTAATAATTTCGTATCATTCATCGGGTAGCTTAGTGTCACATACTCCATATCGTTATCTAAGGCGACACCAGTCACTGCTTTTTTCTCGAGTATTTGGTCTTTTGGCATAATCCAGGTTCCTCTCTCATTCGATAAAGTTTTTCCGAGATAAATCGGAATATTATAGTTTCTAGCAATTTCAACACTTCTTGTCTCAAGTACTCCAGATCCGAGAGAGGAGAGTTCCATCATCTCTTCAAAGCTTAACTCATCTATATGTCTTGTCTCAGGATAGATACGTGGGTCTGTTCCAAAGACACCTGTAACGTCTGTATAAATTTCACAAGGAGCGCTTAACGCTGCTGCTAGTGCTACCGCCGTAGTATCACTACCACCACGGCCGAGCGTAGTAATTTCATCCTGTTCATTTATACCTTGAAACCCTGCGATAATGATAACATCATGTGATTTGAAATTTTCAATGAGCTTCTGATCATTAATTTCAGTAATCTTACTTTTAAGATAATGTCCTTTCGTGCGAATGCCCGCCTGACTACCGGTCATCGCAATAGATGCAACGTGTAGATCATGCAATATAATCGATAAGTAAGAGATGGTCTGCTGTTCTCCAGTAGTAAGCAGCATCGCTAATGCACTTTCTTTCGGTGTACTAGAGATTGAACTGACATTTCTCATAAGGTCATCTGTAGTTTTTCCCATTGCAGAAACGATGACAACTAGTTTTTCATTATTTTCTGTGCGTTCCTTTAAGTAATTAGCGACTGTGCTAATCTTATCGAAATCACTAACTGATGTACCTCCAAACTTTAATATACGAATGTTTGATTGAGTTATTTGATTATGCAATTAAAATCCCCCTATGGCATCTGCAACAAAAAAACAAGCCCGGATATGCTCCGGGCTTGTTAACGTTTATATACAAGCGATGCACTCCATTATAGTAATATAATGACAGATTCCTAGCTCTTAACCTGTGAATCCAACACTATGTATGCTGCAACATAATATAGCGTTTCGGCATCGCACCCTTTCCATAACGTATTGCAGTAGGGTAGTTATGTACTCATGATTGATGCGCCTCATCTGTTTCTTTATTAAGTTATAAATATAATCATACAAAAAGTATTCTGAATTGTAAAGTATTTTTAGAAAATTATTTTAATACGCCTTGTTCCTTTAAGTATTCTTCATAAGTGATCTCTTTTGATAGACCACCAGTTACATTTAAGTCGATGACACGGTTAGCGATAGTATTGATGAATTCAAAGTCATGTGAAGTAAAGATGATTGAGCCTTTGAATGCTTTAAGGCCATCATTTACTGCAGTGATACTTTCTAAGTCGAGGTGGTTTGTTGGTTCATCTAATAATAATACGTTTGCACTAGACAACATCATCTTACTTAACATACAACGTACTTTCTCTCCCCCTGATAATACGGTTGCTTTCTTGCGAACTTCTTCACCTGAGAAAAGCATACGTCCTAGGAAACCACGTAAGAATGTTTCAGTTTGTTCTTCTGGTGGAGCATACTGACGTAACCATTCTACAAGATCAATGTTTTTACCATCAAAGTATTCAGAGTTATCTTTTGGTAAATACGTCTGACTTGTAGTGACACCCCATTTATAAGTACCTTCATCAGGTTCCATTTCTCCGGCCAAGATTTTTAGTAATGTTGTCTTAGCAATCTCTGAATCACCGACAAGCACAGCTTTATCATTTGGATTCATTGTGAATGAAATGTTATCTAAGACCTTAACGCCATCAATTGATTTTGATAATCCTTGCACCTGAAGCAGCTCATTACCGATTTCGCGTTCAGGTTTAAAGTTAACGAATGGGTACTTACGACTTGATGGCTGGATGTCGTCAAGTTCAATTTTTTCAAGCATCTTCTTACGGCTTGTTGCTTGCTTAGATTTTGATGCGTTTGCTGAGAAACGTGCAACGAAATCTTGAAGTTCTTTAATTTTTTCTTCTTTCTTCTTGTTTGAATCCTGTAACATTTGCTGTGCAAGTTCACTCGACTGATACCAGAAGTCATAGTTACCAACATAGATCTTAATCTTACCGTAGTCAAGATCAGCAATATGCGTACATACGTTGTTCAAGAAGTGACGGTCATGGGATACTACGATCACAGTGTTCTCAAAGTTGATTAAAAATTCTTCTAACCAGCTGATGGCAGGGATATCAAGCCCGTTCGTCGGCTCATCCAGTAATAATACATCAGGTTCACCAAATAGTGCCTGTGCTAAGAGCACTTTGATCTTCTGATTGTTTTCAAGCTCTGACATTTTCTTTTCGTGCAGATCGTCTTTAATACCGAGTCCAGAGAGTAATACTTGTGCATCACTTTCTGCAGTCCAGCCTCCCATTTCACCAAATTCGCCTTCAAGTTCAGCTGCGCGCATACCATCTTCATCCGAAAAGTCAGGTTTCATGTAGATTTCATCTTTTTCCTTCATTACAGTCCATAATCTTTCGTTCCCACGAAGTACGACGTCTAATACGCGTTCCTCTTCATAAGCAAAGTGATCCTGTTTTAAAACAGATAAACGCTCATCTTTTCCTAATGAAACGTGGCCTGTCTGTGAATCGATTTCACCAGATAGGATTTTTAAAAAAGTTGATTTTCCGGCACCATTTGCACCGATTAAACCATAACAGTTGCCTGGAGTAAATTTAATGTTTACATCCTCGAATAACTTTCTATCGCCGAAACGTAAACTTACATTAGATACTTGTAACATGTATGATCTCCTTTATAATTATTTCGCGTAAATTATACCATATTTGGATAACAAATTTGCATTCCATATTCAATAATAGCATGCTTTCCGGTACATTTATACATTAACAGACTATATTTTAATTATGTGTTATAATAAGTAATTGATAAAGGCAGAGCCTTAAAGGAGAGACATATGGAACAAAAACAATTATCAGGAAGTATCGACTTCCTTCGTGTAGACCGTTTAGAAGG
Source organism: Macrococcus sp. S115 (assembly GCF_030067655.1). NCBI lineage: Bacteria > Bacillati > Bacillota > Bacilli > Caryophanales > Staphylococcaceae > Macrococcus > Macrococcus sp. S115. The sequence continues at coordinate 83,500 of NZ_JASJES010000004.1, forward strand.
ATCTACTTATTATTTATTAGGACCAAACAGCGAAGAAGTAAAGCTCAATGCATCTGAAGTATTAGAGGGTGATGAGCTAGAAATCGGCGAAGATTATTCATTTTTCGTTTACCCAGGTCGTACAGGTGATCTATTTGCAACACAAAACATACCTGATATCTCAACAGATCGTTATGATTGGGTAAAGGTTATCAAAAAAGACCGTGATGGTGTAACCGTAGATATCGGTATACCACGTGAGATCATCATCCCTTGGGAAGATCTTCCCAAATTAAAAGAAGTGTGGCCTGAGGCAGGAGATGAAGTATTTGCATGTTTACGCGTTGACCGAAATGATCAGTTATATGGTCGTCTTGCAAGTGAAACGATTGTAGATACGATGTATACAGCGGCGCCTGAAACATTACTTCATACAACGATTACAGCACATCCTTATCGACTCTTACGTGTCGGCACATTTTTACTATCAAAAGAAGGGTATAAAATCTTCGTACATGAATCAGAACGACGTAGCGAACCACGTCTTGGTGAAGCTGTAGAAGTACGTATCATTGGTCATAAAGAAGATGGGATATTAAACGGCTCATTTTTACCACTTGCGCATGAACGTATGGATGATGATTCTGAAATGATCTTAACGATGCTGAATGAGTATGGCGGGGAGCTTCCGTTTTCTGATAAATCAGATCCTGAAGCGATTAAAGAAGTATTTAATATGAGCAAAGGTAGCTTTAAACGCGCAATCGGCAGATTATATAAGAATAAGCGCATTACTATTGAACCCGATAAAATTAAATTAAATCAATAAAAAAACGGCTGATTCAGCCGTTTTTTTATTTTTATTGTAATGACCATCCCTGGTCATTGTGATAAATCATTAATTTACTCATACCACCGTCAATCGTAATATTTTCGCCTGTTATAAATGCTGCTGCTTCTGAACATAGAAATTTGGCCATTTCCGCAATATCTTCAGGTTTACCAACACGACCTGCAGGGTGCTGGTACGCATTTGCACCTTTATAGATTGTATTTGTAGTGTCAATCCACCCCGGACTGATAGCATTTACACGCGCAATGCCGCTTAAACTCACTGCCAGTGCATGGGTAAGCGCATGAATACCGCCTTTTGCTGCGCTGTAACTTTCAGTCTGAGCTTGACTCATCGCTGCACGAGTAGAGCTGATATTTACAATTGACGCACCTTCACTTAGATGAGGTTTCAATAACTTCACAAGATAGAATGGGGCAGTTACACCGACTGAAAGCGCATGTTGAAATTCTTCATATGTACAATCATCAATACCTTTCATAGCTGGTAATGCGTTATTAATAATAATATCTACTTTTTGGTAGTGTGTTATTACTTTCGACACAAATGCTTCCAGTACCTTCTCATCAGCGATATCACCGTGATAAAAACTTCCTTCCTGTATATCGATACCACATACAATTGCGCCAATTTTTTCAAAACTTTCTTTAATACATTTACCGATACCACTCTGATCACCAGTAATGACAACTACTTTTTGTTTAGACATTACACATCAGTCCTTTATTAATTCTCAATTTCTTCTGTTAGCTTTTCAAGTTCATCAACGAGACTTCCGATATAAGCAATCGTTTCTTTAAGTGGGGCATCCGTAGTTAAATCAATATTGACCATTTTGGCAAGTTCTACAGGAGCTTTAGAGCCACCAGCCTTTAATACTTCAGTCCAAGCTTCTACAGCAGGTTGTCCTTCTTCTAATATTCGTTTAGACATAAGTGTCGCAATCGTTAGTCCTGCAGAATACGTATACGGATATAACCCCATATAATAGTGAGGTTGACGCATCCATGTCAGTTCCGCACCTTCAGTAATTTCCACAGCATCTCCCCAGAAATCTGAAATGACGTTACGCTTTATTTCATTAAGAAGTGGGGCAGTAAGCGATTCACCTGCATCTACGCGATTATAGACTTCACGTTGATATGCCGCTTCTAACAAGTGTGTCACAAAATTGTGATAGTACGTTCTAGAGATAATCGATGCAATCACCCAGCGTTTAAACTTAGGATCATCCGATTCTTTTAATAAGTAATTTGCCATAAGCATTTCATTCATCGTACTTGGTGCTTCTACAAAATACAGCGAGCAGTTAGCATCAAATATATTCTGGTTATTATTCGCATAGTTAAAATGACCAGCATGTCCTAATTCATGTGCTAACACAAATACTTCAGTCATTTTAGACGTCCATGAAATTAAGATAAACGGATTCGTAGCATATGGACTTGCACAAAAAGCACCAGTAGATTTCCCTTTATTCTGTACAAAATCAATATAGCGTTTGTCATAAGAATCGTTCACGAGCTGCATATATTCTTCGCCCATTACAGAAAGTGCTTTCTTAATGTAATCACGTGATTCTTCTACTGTAATATCTGGTTCAGATGACTCATCCAATGAAATTTTTAAGTCTTCAAATTTCATTGTTTCAAGTTTATTTGCTTTTTGTATCAGTTTTGCATAACGACGCATATGTGGAGCAAGTTCTTTCGTTATTAAATCAATTTGGCGATTGTATAGATCACGTGACACTTCCTGATCATGTAACAGGAAGTCAATGACTGAATCATATCCTCTTAATTCAGATTCAATCTTTTCCTGCTGCACTTGTGTATCATAAGTCTTTGCTGTAGTGTGTTCGTACCTTCTCAAAGTATTAGAGAAAGCTTTAAAGGCGTTGCGTCTAACTTCTGTATCATTATCAACTTCTAGTTCACCTTCGAACGAAACATAACTCATCGGTATCGTCTTACCGTGTGCTTCAAATGTACCGAAATCGATATCCTGCATTTTAGTCGTATCATATAAATTATAAGGAGCATTAAACACTGGAGAGAACGATGCTAAAGCCTTTTCAACCTCTGGATGTAATTCATATGGTTTCGCTTTAATTAATTTTTCAAAGAAACGACTATATGGCAGGGTATCTTTCAAAGTTATAAGCTCTGATTCTTCTTTTGCTATAAGTTCCGAATTTAAAAATGTAAGCTCGCTTGCAATCTTACCGTAACTTGAAGAAAATTTGCTATATAGTTTTCCGGCATCAGGGTTTGTCTGATCTGTACTGAACTGCAAGTTTGCATAATTTCCTAAAGTATCTAATACGATATTAAGCTCTGCATATGTATCTAACGCTTCATGGATTATGTCTGCGTTGTTTAAATTACCTTTATATTTCTTGTTGAATTCACGTGCATTTTCTACTGCTTGTTCTAACGCTTGATAAAACGAAGCATCATCTTTAAACAGGGGAGATAAATCCCATGTTTCTGACACATTAACTTCGCTTCTTGATGGTAATCCCATAAATCATCTTCCTTTCATTTTTAAATTAACACTCTCATTGTACTACTATTCTAATAATTTAGAAAGTTCGTTTATTTATGATTTTATGTTATATTTAGCGACAAATTGGATATAATACTAAAAGTATTAAATAAATGATAAAGGAGTGACTGGATGTTTATAGTAGGAGATATTAGTTTTTATGAAATCCCAAACTTTTTATTGATTTCAATTGTAGGAATGGTTGTTATTTCAATACTATTTGGATTGTTGATGGGAAGATTTATTTTCGCACCGGTTCTAACGTTTTTAGCTTTAGCGATTGCTGCGTTTATTTTACCTAATTTTTATGCCATCAAATATCAGCCCTTGTTAGGATATGCTGTATTTCTGTCTGTGATTGCATTAATTTTAAGCATCATTTTCTGGTATGTGACACGCGATCATAGAAAAGCAAAACGCATGAAACAACAAGCATTAGATGAACAGAAACGTTATGATGATATACAGAATCGATCAGAGATGGAATCTATAAAACGTCATGAAAAAGAGCATTAAACCAGAACGAGTAGGTTCTGGTTTGTTTCTAATCTATAACTTCTGATAATATATATTATGTAAACTAAAATATATAAAAAAGTAATCACTTTAAGTGATTACTTTTTTATACGTTGTTTTATTTGTGCAGCTTTAGTACGCGCATTTGTTAATAGCTGATATGCATTGTATCTAGTTTTATTGATTGGTTTTATAAAGTCACCGACGAGCTCCTCAATCTGTGCGTTAAACCCACGTTTAAAACGATATACACCATAATCTTCGCTGTCTTCAGTGAAATCTCCGGACACACCATAAAAATTATAACGGTCATAGCCATGGTCCAGACAATAATTGATCATATACCAATGCATTGCATATGGACCCATGAACTTGTTATATTTTGTGCTTGAACCCCCTGAGTAATAATTCACTTCATAATGATTCTGGAAGAACATGCCCGCTGCCAGATTTAGTATTTGCCCATCTGTTTTTCGCAATTCGCTTATTTCAAGCAGCTCTTGTTTTATGTGATCGATATCACGATCTTTCTGCGCAATTTTCGTCAGTTGTTTTTCGCTCTTATTTTCATTTGCCATCATCTGATCTCGTGAAGTTTCTGCTTGTGTAAGTTCTTCCGAAAGTTGCTGCATATATTCATCTAAGTCTATATACGCTAATGGTAGTAGTATATTTTCTCCATATGTATCATTGAATCCTTGCATATAGTCATCCGGTCTTGATATAAATCCGGTTCTCTCTTCAGTTTCTCGATAGAGGTCAAGAAATAGATTCAGTTCATCCTTATGCAGCATTCGTACTTTTACACCATATTTTTGTGCTTTCTTGATATTGCGCTTTCTTTGGGAATCAAATTGTTTCATCAGAGATTGCGGGGTCTCTCCATGCAAATACATGACGCTCATCCAGCGTACTTGTTCATCTGGTGAGTATCCTCTTTTGAATCCTTTATGCTGATAGCCAAGCTGTTTGAGCTGATGAATAATCTCGTCGTTCGCAGCATCATCCTTTTCATTGACATCCTTGTCATAACGTTTGTATATCCAATAAGGATCAATCTTTACGAATACTGCCTGATGACGTCTCAAGTAATGGTCAAGACCTCTGAAGAAGAAGTCAACCAGTTTCGAATCATGGAAGTCCATCACAGGTCCCCTATTAGAATAGTACTGATAACCTCCAAGCATCGGAATCTTCGAGAAGAGACTTGCAGCGATGACGCGTTCTCCTTCTTTTACACCAAGCAATACAACGGGATAACCTTTTTGTTCACGATTTTCTATATTCTCCTTCATTTGAAAATAATGACTCATCGCCTCAGTTTTCCACATATATTGGTCATATTCCTCAACGGTTAATTCTGTAAACTTCATAGATACTGCCTCCAGTAATACTTATTTCTTGATTCGTTTGTATATATTATAGACACCTTTATTGACAGGGAGTTCAAAATCGCCGATATACTCAACGACATCGGCATTATAACCTTTTTTAAATTTAATAACACCCGCATCAGGTGCATCCTCATTGAAGATACCGCTAATGCCATAGAAATTATATTTGTCGATGCCATGATCTATAGCATAGTTGATCATGTGCCACTGAATTGCATAACTTCCAGAGAAATGTCTGAATTCATTCGAAGACCCTCCGGCATAATAAACTACTTCATGTGGATTTATAAAGTAAAACGCAGCAGCAATCGGTAATGTGTCACCATGATTTTCTTTCAGTTGCTGTGCTTCTTTCAGTTTCTCTAAAAGTGCTTGTTTTTGTCTTTCGTTATCCGCTAACTTATTTTGTGCCTTTTTATTTTCTGGTTTACTCTCGATATCAGCTTTGGCTTTGTCTATTGCACGTTCTATTTCTGTAAGCTCTGCTTCTAGCTCGGGAATATAAGTATTAAAGTCAATATAGGCAAGCGGCATCTTCACACGATCTCCAAATTTTTCTAATCTTGAGATATAATATTCATCTCCACGATCTTCGAAATCCTTCTTGTCACTTGTATCCTGCATAAATGAACGGAAAATATGGAGCTCGTCTTTTTCCAGATATCTTACTTTAATACCATTTTTAATGACCTTCTTAGTATTACGCTTCCTAAGACTATCCATATCCTTTATGAGCTGTTCCTTCGTTTTACCTTTTAGGTCCAGGACTGAATGCCATCTGATTTGGTGTATCGGGTGAAATCCAGTTGTAAACCCATCATGCTTGAAACCAAGGGATTTCAATGTTTCAAAAATATCATCTGTCTTATATGTTTCGATGATGTCCCCATCGTGATTACGTAACTGGTATGGTACGTAAGGGTCTATTCTTAAATTTAACACTTTATGCTGTTTCATATACTTCTTAAGTTCATTAAAGAAGAACGTTACGAGTTCCCTATTGTGATAATCCATGACAGGACCACGGTTTGAATAGAAATATTTGAAGATTTTCATTATAGGAACTGATGTAAATAGACCTGCTGCTATGATTTCATTATTCTCATCTTTCACACCGAGCAGATGTGTCTCTATACCTTCTGAGATCTTCAGATCATAGTTTACAGCCATCTGTGTAAAATGACTTGGATGCTGGTCTGTGAAAGCACTGAATGCTTCACGTGTAAGTGTTGTAAATTTCATTTGTTTTCTCCTTCTTTTATCATCTCAAGCATCATATTAACATATTCATACCGTAAAAATCATTTATAATTATAGTTCGGCTCCTTTTAAGGCTATTACTTCAATCTTTAATGCACTATCTTTGTGATTTTACGTTGCTCATGATAAAATTCGGTTATATAGCCGGAATTTAAAAAATTCGGTTATATAACCGAATTTTGGAGGGATATTATGCTTTCTATATTTATTATGGACGTTTCAAATAGTACACAGCTGAATAATACAGATGACATCAGTAAAGCTCTTGAAGGGATGACAGAAAGTATCGAACAATGGACGCAATCCCTTAACTTTAGCTATATTAATTACAGAATGGGCGATGAACTTTTTTTTGTTAGTGATTGTACACATGCGACACTATTGATATCGTACTATATTAAACTGTTATGGCCCTATAAATCTCAGCCAGTAAAATTTGGTATTGCAGCAGGCAATGAGGAGGTTCCTAAACGGCATATTGAACACTGGAACAGTAAGCTGACAAAAGCAGCACGTAATAATCTAGATCGCATTAAGAAATCAGATATCAGTGATTTTTATGTTACGATTGAAGCGGCAGATATGTCGCTTTATAATGATGTCTTATTCCCTTATCTTACTGAAATTGTCCAAAATCATTCTCTGTTACAGCAAGCGATCTTCCAGCAGTCGCTCTATATCGATACACAAAAAGAAATTGCTCAGCTGAACAACAAGAGCGTTTCCACTATTTCAGAACATCTGAATAAAGCGCATTACAAGCAGCTCGGACTAATCAAGAAACATTTAACATTTTCTGATGCACAATGCACTATTGAACCTTCAATCATCCAGTCGTTACAAGGAGGTTTAACATGGCTCTAAAAATAATCATCATGCTGATAGGTACACTCTTCTACCTGCTATCAGGCCCAGTCGTTAAACGTATTTTAACTTTTATGAGCGCGAGTGAAATGAAGACATCCGATAACATCGGATTACTTATAGGCTATATAGAAAGAATGCTGGTTATTTTATTTTTTATACTCGGCGAATATACAGCAATCGGGCTTGTAATAGCAAGCAAATCAATATTACGGTTTAATGATCTTAAAGATGATGGTACGCATCATAATCCTGATAAAATCGATAAAAAAAGTGAATATATTTTACTTGGGACGATGCTAAGTCTCCTTATAGGCATCATTAACGGCATCATTTTCAAGCTTGTCTTTATATAATAAAAACCGCACAAGAGTGCGGTTTTTATTATAGTACTTTTACAAATGCTTCTGCAACATCTGTACTGGACTGAGGGTTCTGTCCAGTTACAAACTTACCATCCGTTACGACATTTGATTCAAATGCCTTACCTTTCACAAATCTTGCACCGTTTGTTTCGAGTTCAGTTTGTAAAGCGAACGGAACGTTGTTGTCCAAGTTCATCTGTTGTTCCTCTTCGTTTGTGAATCCAGTTAGTTTGACGCCATCGATCAATGAACTGCCATCTTTTAGTTTAGCCCCTATAAATGCGCTTGGACCATGACAAACTGAACCGATAACGCGATTATCATCTTTATAGAACGCCAATATATTCTGTAAATCAGGATCTCCTGGTAGATCGTACATTGTACCATGGCCTCCTGGTATGAATATGCCGTCATAGTTTTCAAATACGATATCTCTTAATTTCAATGTTTTCCCTAGTTTTTGTACGACATCCTGGAATTTCTTCGTTTCGTCGTTCTGAGTGGAATTGGGATCAAGTGGTACAGCACCACCTTGAATCGAAGCGAAATCTACTTCAATATTATTGCGTTGGAATACTTTGTAAGGCTCTGCAGCCTCACCGAGCCAAAGACCTGTTGGTGTGCCATCGTTCAAAGTGTCGTGATTCGTTAAAACCATTAGAACTTTCTTCGCCATAATAAACACTCCCTTTCTTTGTTATAAATACATTATAACGAAGAAAGGGAGTGAATAAAAACATTTAACTTAAAGTACAGGACTCATAACATAATGATAGATAAGTTTTTCTGTGTTCAGTAGCGAATCTTTGTGTGTACGTTCCATCGCATGGCTAGATTCAATACCCGCTCCAAATAGACCATGTTTAACATCGTGACCAGCACTCATTGCAGCACTTGCATCACTACCGTAATATGGATAAATATCTACTTTGTAATCAATATTATTGTCTTTGCAAAGATTTACTAAATGTTGTTTCAATTGATAGTGATATGGGCCTGAGCTATCTTTTGCACAGATGGATACCGTATATTCATCAGATGCCTGCCCATCACCTAACGCCCCCATATCAACAGCGATATATTCTACAACTTGTTCCGGAACATTAGAGTTACCACCATAACCGATCTCTTCATTATTTGAGAAATAGAAATGTGTCGTATGCGGCAGTTCAATATTTTCAGCTTTTAAATGACGTAACAACTGAATCAGCATCGCAGCGCTTGCCTTATCGTCTAGATGACGCGATTTTATAAATCCGGATTCAGTAATCTCGCATCTTGGATTAAACGTAATAAAATCTCCGACACTGATACCTAACTGTTCAGTATCTTCCTGAGACTTCACGATTTCATCAATACGCACTTCCATATGATCCTCATCACGTTTGATATCACCTGCGTTACGATAAACATGGACACTTGTCTCATGGAGACAGATCGTTCCTGTATACACTTTATCATTCGCATGGATTTCACAGTACTCCCCTTCAACAGCATTCCACCTGAAACCACCCACCATTGATAAACGTAAGCGGCCGCTCGGTAGAATCTCTTTAACCATCGCACCTAACGTATCAACATGCGCTGTTAAATATTTATGACGTGTATCATCTTTTCCAGGTACAGTAACTAATACCCCACCTTTATTAGTCTGCTGTACATCGTAACCAACCGCTTCTAACGTTTCAGTCACATAGGCAATTGCTTTAAACGCAAAACCTGACGGACCTGGAATATTTACTAAACGCTCAATCTCTTGCATCGTGCTATTAACATCTGGATACATTTTCATTCTCCTTTTCAAATTTACTGATAATTTAATCTTATCTGATAATGAGAGGGAGTACAATGGTTGATAAGAAAAATACAAAAACTTTCAGTTAACTGAAAGTTTATTAAATTTTCTAAGGAATTATCAGTCTACTGAAAGTTTTTATATCTATGTAATATTAATTCTTTTTCATTTTAAACAAGCTATTCATCATGAGCATTGCCCCTATTGTAACAATCACAAACACAACTACACTCATCGCATATGGATTTAAATATGTTCCGAGGATTAAAGACCCATTAGATAATAGCTGTGCGCCACTAAACGTGAATGAACTGAATGTATTATAGGTACCTCGTTTTTCTTTTGGTATTAGTGTCAGCATTTCAGCACTTTTAATCGGCGCAAAAATCATTTCACCAAATGTAGCAATAAGTATGGCTATGATAATCAGCCACCACATATTTGCTGAAGTGAGCACAGCATATCCTATTGCGTACATCAATAGCCCAAATCCTAGGATTCTACTTACTTTAAATTTATCTAACCATTTACCAATTAGTAAAGAGAATGAAACAACGGTAATTGTATTAACGAGGTTAATGATTGTAAACATTCGAACACCGGTAATTTCAAAGTTGAATAAGTAAATCGTTTCAAAGTTCTTATGAAGCCTTACAGCAACGTAAGTACTTGTCATGAGCTCCACAGTTGCAATGAACATCGTACCGATTACCATCAATACGAATCGTTTATCTTTAACGACAGTCTGATAGGCAATGAACAGGTCTACAAAGACATTATTATGTTCTTTTTTACGGATAAAGCTGTTTGTTTCTTCAATATATTTCATATATAAGAAACTTAATATAAGTGCCACCATAGCTGAAGCAAAGAATAGCCAGCTTTTATGTTCGCTATAGAATAGCCCACCCAGGAGTGCTCCGATTGCCAGTGATAAATTTATTAGCCAGTAATCCATACGATATAATAATTTCTTATTTTCATCTGTTGCTGAATCCTGTACAAGTGCACTCATAGAAGGTCTGCGAAATGCACTAAATATGGTAAAGAGTATAAATGTCGTCATAAATAGATAAATCCATGAGTTGACAACGGTTAGCCACATAAATATTAGCGATAATGCTTCTGTGAATGAACCAAATATCAGCATCTTCTTTCTCGGAAATTGGTCGACTAAGTAACCTCCCCAAATATTACTGATAAACTGGACAAAGACGATTGATGCTAAAAACAATCCAGCGATTCTTGCATTCAGCTGATCAGTTAAATAAAGTGCAATAAATGGTAGTGTCGCACTATAAGTACAGCGATTGACAAATGAACCCCACAATCTGAGTTGGATATTAATCGGTAAATCACGAACTTTCATTTTCATTCCCCCTAACTTTCTACATATGATAAAGTAGACTTAATGATTAAAAAATGGACAATATTTTATTTTAGTCCACTTTTAGGAGGAGCTATGGAGCGATTATTACTGTCATTCTATAATTTAAAGATTACAGCATTTCATCAATCGTCTGTCAGTGAACAGTTAAAGGTGAGTCAGAAGCATTTATCCAGAAGTTTAAAAAGATGGCAGGATAGTGGTTATCTAACTTTTAAGAGTGCACGTGGTCGCGGGAATAAATCAACGGTTCAATGGTTCGTGGATATCGATACATTATATTTCAATAAGGTGAATGCAATGCTAACGCGACATCAATTGTCAGATGCTATTCAATATTTAACGTGGGACTGGTCTATTCATCATAAACAGATGCTGATTACGAAAGCGAATCAATTACTTGGGGTATCTACAGCTGATGCAGATAAATTAGTCGTTAAGAAACGCTACGCCCCACTCTATTCTCATCCTTTAGAAGTGGTTGATATCAATAGCTCAAATATATTAAGTAATATTTATGACACGTTAATCGCATATGATAGACATTCGAATCAATATCATTATAAGATAGCACAGCATATCGATTTCTATGATGATTATGCAGTGATATATTTACGGAAGAATGTTTACTTTCATGATGGTACTCAAGTAACTGCTGAAGATATTAAACGATGTCTGAGTCATGCGATAGCGTATCAGGAGACGAAAGTGCTATTAAATCCAATTGTGTCAATTGAAGTGATTAATAAACTTACAGTTAAAGTATATTATCACGATTTTCCATATTTCAAAGACGTATTATGTAAGTTAAATCTTGCAATCTATAAGCAGGATAAGCAGCAAATTATCGGTACTGGACCATTTTATATCGCAATGAATAATGAATTTCAAACGACTTTAAAATCATTTGATCAGTATTATGGCTATCAATCATATATTGATGAAGTGGAATTAATCTATATACCGAAGCTTAAAGAAAGTAACTTTACGTTAAGTGATAGTGATACGTTCCAGCATATCGAAGTAACAGATGGTTTTTATTATGTCCTGTCACTCGCACAAAATAAGCTATCAGATATACAGAAAGCAACTGTGCATTACTTATTTCAGCAGTCCGTTCATCAAGTTACAGATATACACACAAGTAAAGGAACCCCTTATATTCTGAAAGATCAGCCACTTTCGCTTAAATCACTAAATAAATTAGAAGATCATTTCTCTATAACAATGGTCTATCCGAGCTATATCGAAAAAAAGATGCTCCAGTATAAAAGGTATTTAAAGCAATACAATATAGAAACGGTATTAAAACCTATCGATATTATGACTTCCTTTAAAAGTGAAATAACAATTGAGGGGGATATCTATATCCACGGTATGTTCTTTAGTGAAGCGGAATCCTTTGAATACTTTACGATGCTCTATCAAAATAAAACGATGCATCACCATTTATCACAACAATATCCTCTTTTAAGGGATTATTATAATAGATATATCACAACAGATGCCCGCGAGTGGCACGTACTGAATCATGCGATTAATCAGTCGTTATTTGAATCACATACCCTCTACCCTATCTTCAACATTACTCAAGATGTTAAAGTACCAATCAGCATTCATAACGCCAAAGTGACTACTGCTGGATTTTATAACTTTTCAGAGCTTGTGATTAAACGATAAAAAAACTTTCAGGAGACCTGAAAGTTTTTTGTTTTATGAATGGTGATTACTTTTTAAGGTTTTCTATTTAATTGTATTTCCTTCTATCGTATGTTTACGTCCTGCAAGCATTCCAACTATGAGCATCAATAAAGCATCTGCCAATAGGAAATATAATGAATGACTCCAGTCATGTGTATAATCATGAATTACGCCGAAGATAAGTACGCTAAGTGCTGCAAATAAATAGCCGATTGCCTGTGCCATTCCTGATAACTGTTTCGCTGTATGTGTATATTCTGTTTTCAGAGAGAAGAATAAATTTACAAGCCCAAATGATATTCCAAGTGCTACGCCTATGAAGAGGATATAAACAAGCATATATTTAACATCGCCATAAATCATCCCAGCTATTCCCGCAATAAATAACAGCCCATTTATACACCCTAAATAAACCTGGTGTGCCATGTTAGCTGCAATCATCGGAATAATAAATGTAAAGATAATAATTGCTATTTGTAATACTGTTAAATAACCTCCTGTTACTTCTACGGGTATATGTTGTTCCTTTAGTATTATCGGAAGAAAATTGATCAAGCTATAGAAAATGACCGACTGTCCACCCATGAATAGTGTTATCTGCCATGCCAGTGGTGATCGCCAAATACTTGATGTCATTGTTATAGCCTGTGGTGCTTCTACATCTTTATCTTTCTGTAATACGATTATCCAGAAGATTAGTGTGATGATTGTAACAATACCGATCATTGCTAATGAAATATTATAATTTGTAGCCTTTGCAATTGGTGCGGATACTGCTGATGATAATGCACCAAATATATTCATACTAACTGTATATAATGCTGTCACGATACCAACCTGTAACGGGAATGATGCTTTTATAAATACTGGAGCTAGTACATTACCGAATGCAATCCCTATACCGATTAACAGGATTCCTGTAAATAATAACGTGCTACTTCCTAATGATCGGAGTATAATACCAACTGTAATGACAATCAAAGCATGGACGATTGTTCGATTTAATCCTATCTTGGTACTAACAGGTGCAGCAAATAATGAAGCAAATGAGAATGCCAGCAATGGCAGTATCGCGATAATACTTGTAGCAAATGCTGACAGCTGTAAGTCATCATTGATTGCAGGTAATAATACGCCAACCGATGTGAGTGGTGCGCGTAAGTTTGCTGATAACAATAACACAGCAACCAGTAATAAAAGCTTCAACCCTCTAAACCTTTTTGTGTACAAAACAATCCCTCTTTCTATTAATCTGTTATAATGAACAAAATATCTGCTATAAAAACAACATCTGTTATATTATACTTTTCGTCTAATATAGTCAAGAAAGAGGTTTAATATGGAAAAAATTAATTTAGTCGTGTCACAAAACCTGATGCATATAAGAAAAGAACAGCAATTAAGTCTCGAAAAGCTTGCTTCAATTTCTGGTGTAAGTCGTGCGATGCTTAATCAAATAGAAAAAGGACAATCGAATCCGACAATTTCTACCCTCTGGAAAATATCCAACGGCTTAAAAGTCCCATTATCTAAACTTTTACATGAATCTGAAAATACGGTGCATGTGATCAAAAAGAATGATATTCAAACAATCTATTCTGAAGACGGTCTTATTCAGATAACACCGTATTATGATAGTGAAGAACAGATTGAAATATTGAAGATGACATTACAGCCGCATTCTGAAATTATTTCAAGTGATCAGGCTGCGCATTCTGAAGAATATATCATCGTTAATGAAGGGCTATTTACGATAATCGTGGATGGGGCTTCATATTCACTTGAAAAAGATGATTCAATCCGTTTTTCAGGAGGCTTAGATCATACATATCGGAATACATCAGAAAAGCCGGCAGAGATTACATTGGTGATTAAATATCATTTTTCTTAATCGTTGATATACTTAATAACCCACGAAACCCCATCAAGCATATTTACGCTCGATGGGGTTTCATTATTGTGATATCTTCTTATTCAGATTCATTTGATAAATCTATATCACGCATATACGCTTCACTACCATAATAGAGTGCTTGTTTAAATCTATGATATCTGACTACGCCTTATGACCAGCGATCAATCCATTACGTTTACGCGCGGTGCCTTGTTCAGTGTAGGAGATTGCACGAAGTACGCTATTCTTCCCGAAGCGGGTACGCAGTTCATCAATTGTTCTTTCTAGACGTTCTTCTTTCGCACGTTCAAACTCATCTACAAATAGTGAAAGCTGCCTATCTTCTTCCTTCATCAAGTTTGTCAGAGCGATATTTACAGTACGATACTTTCTATTCGAATCACACATCTGCTGCATAAACCCCCATACGATTCTAAATACATCTGAAGTAAGATTTGTACCTTCTGATAACGTATAGCTCTTACTGACGCTTCCTTCATCACTATAACCGATTGTAAAGCTGATTGTTCTGGCGACACGATTATCCGCACGTAATCGAAATGTAACCTCTTCGATATGTTCAATCACGACTGCACGGAGCTCGTGAAAATGATAATCACGCATTAGAATCTGACTCTTATTCACAGAAGGTTTGTAGATCTGGTGTTTCTCTCTTATAATGCTGGAATCAATACCATTTGCATGCAGATGAAGATCAACACCAATCACACCGAAATCACGCTTTAAATAGTGAAGAGGATAATTTGCAAGTTGTCCAATGGTGAAAATCCCCTTCTGATTCAGCTTCTTCTCTGTACGTCGATTAATCCCCCAGAAAGTACTTAATGGTTCTATCGACCACATCTTCTCAGGTACATCTTCATAACGCCACTGTACAACACCACGATCTGCTTTCTTAGCTTCCATGTCTAGCGCAATCTTACTTAACAACACATTTGGACCTATACCTACAGCACAGCGAATTTGAGTTTTCTCATAGATTTCATCCTTTATCTTTAATGCCAAATCATAACTCGAATCTGCAAACAGTTGGTAGCTGTTTGTCACATCCATAAAAAATTCATCAATACTATATTGATGATAATCTTCTGGTGCGACATATTTCAGAGCAATTTCTGAAATTTGACTTGCGACCTTTAGATATTCCTTCATTGAGGGATTGATAATATAAATATCCGGATGATGTGGGATTTCGAATAGACGTGATCCTGTTCTAATACCAATGGCTTTAAGTGGCGATGTAGCAGCAAGAACGACAGAACCCTGGCGTTTTGTATCTGCTACAACAGCAAGCTTTGTCGTCATGGGATCAAGCCCTTTCATGATGCAGGAAACACTGGCAAAGAAACTCTTCTGGTCAATACAGAGTACATCTCTTCTCTCGCATAAACTGTAATCATACATATTAAGCACCCTCTTTATAATCTTTATGTTAATTTAATCATAACAGAACGTATGTTCGTTTTCAATAAAAATAGAACATACGTTCTGTTTTCGATCAAATAAAAAGTCCGTCTATTATGGGATACAATTCCATATTAGACGGAGTAAATACAATCATAACAAAGAATAAATCATTAAACATATACACGATAAGATTACAGATTGAAATATTTCATGACTTCTTCGTGAGTATAGGTTACTTTGTGGTTCAAATGCTCACGATAAGCAAAATCAGTATCAAGCGTATCCTGTATATCTTCCATATGACTTTGACATCTCTCAATCCATAGTTTTTCAAACTCTGCTTCTACTAGAATGCGATGGGATAAATCATTAATATGATAAATATTTTCTTGTTCACACCACTTTATACAATCAAGATATAATTGCATCTCTACTGATGTATTATCAACATCATAAATTTCAACCGGGATATCAATAACCCCTTTTTGAAAAGCAACGAAACATCGTGTATGACCATCAACGATATAAAATTGATTGTCGTACTGAATTACTGAGATTATTGTATTTTTGACAGAAACATCATCCAGCCATTCACTTACCTCATCCACTTTACGTTGATTCAAATAGAGTTGAGTAAGCTTTAGATTATTAATATCCATGAAATAATCACATCCTATTAAGAGTGTAGTTCACTAATATAGTATCATGAATCGATAGGTATATTGTTTATTTATATGAAAATTAGAAACATCAAACCTAAAATTTATCCTCAGCTAAAAATGACCTCAACTTAAAAAAATAAATAACCCAAATCACACATACTCGTCTATCATCAGAACTTCTACTTCATCAGACCAATGCAAAACTGTAGATACAAAGTCATTAATATCTAACCCAGGCATTTCATATGTTTCTGAATTATTAACTGTAGCACAAGCATCTTCGATTACTGTAACTTTAAAGCCAAGTTCATTAGCAATAATCGCATTAAATAAAATACAATATTCCATATTAAAACCGATAATGATCAGTTCAGTAACACCAAGTGAAATTAAATATTGTTGCAAATCCGTATCTTTAAAAGCACTGGGTTTATTTTCAGAATAAATCTTATCGGCATTTTTATGAATAACTGGCTCTAAAGGAAATGGCTTATTTGTTTCGTGATTAATATGTTCCACTGCAATGACAGGTAATTTGTTTTCTTTAAATACTTCTACTAGATGAATAGCATTCTTCTTAACTACTGAAAAATCACCCTTTTCTAAAAAGTGTGTATGAAAATCAATAACTAATAAAGCTTCCAAAATATCACCTCAAAATAAATAAAAAATTCATTTGTCCATGCGAAAAAAATAATAAAATTACATAATATATTAAAGAATATGTAACACCCTCAAATTAATGTATTACATTTATTATAAAGGATTTTCGAAAAATTAAAATGAAATAAAAGGAGAAAACTATGAAAATATATCCTTTGGAGAAATTGATAATCACAATTCATTCAGTAAGAATACAGAGGTATTCTTTGAAGCTGGTGAAATGCATGAAACAAGAACGAATAATGGTTTAAATGCAGTTATTATTGAAAGACCAGATTTAAAAGATGATTTGTTTCATATAATCAATAAATTCTCCACTTTAATATTGTACAAATTTTCTGATAATGATAAGATTAATGCATTAAAAACAATAAAAGGTGATTTCATATGTAATGATTTCTTTCTAATTCATCAATTAGACGTAGACTTACAAGTCAAAACTAACAATTAAATAAGTTGTATTTGTAAGTCTATGATCTTCTTAAATTGGGAGGAAATCATGAAAGGATTTACAAATAACTTTAAATACTTATACTTTAGTCAGTTATTCGCCAATACGAGCGATAATATTTATATTATTGCACTGATTGCTTATCTATATGAATTAACGCACTCTATTCAGTTAAGTGCATTAGTTCCTATTTTCATCACATCTGCTTATTTTGTAAGTGGGTTTATCGCACCAATTGTATATTCAAGATTTCAAAAGCAATATATTTTAGTGTTTAATCAAACGATGAAATGTGCCTTGCTGATCATATTGATCGGTACAATGTATGTTGAATTGCACTATATTTATATATTAGGGTTAGCATTTATGATTGCGTTCTTAGATGGTTTTACAAATCCATTAAGCAACACGTTAATCCCCTACTTTGAGTTAAAGGATAATATACTTAGAGCAAACGGAAAAATTAGCACTATGAATAATATGATACAAATTTCAGCTTGGGCATTAGGTAGTATATTGTTAGCATTCCTGCATAGTGATGGATTGATTATGTTTTGTATCATCTTGTCTATCATATCTGTGATATTTATGATGAAGATAAATTTTAATATTAATACTGTAGAGAGTGAGCGTATAGGTTCCAAAAATTTCAAAGCGGTTATAAAAAGCAATCGTACCAGCTACAGTCAATATTTAAATTGGAATACTTTTATCGCGTCATTTGGCCATGCTGTCTGGATTGCTGCAATAATGATTGCCTTTGTAAAAGAATATTTAAATGCCCCATCTTACTGGTTTGGTATTATCAACGCGGCATTTTTCGTAGGTTTACTTGTCGGATCAAAGATGATTCATTTGATTGAAAGATTTAAAATGGTGCACTTCTATTACAGTGGATATATGCTGCTTTCACTCATTACGTTTGTCTTCGGGATTAACAGGTGGTTAATATTAGCAGTTCTGCTATCATGGCTTTATGGCATTATAGAGCAACTATTATCTATATCACTACACACAGAAATACAAAAGCATTTAAATCATGAAACACTGCTTGATACTTATACACTGAATCAGAGTATATATAGTTTAGGATTTTGCTTATCAACATTTGTGATGTCGTTACTAGCAGAACACGCTACCTTAACATTCGCATTTGTTATAGCATCGCTTGCTTACTTGTTGATTTGTTTACTCACATATCGATATAAAAATATATTCTAAAGCATAAACCCATCGCTCAAATGTTTGAGTGATGGGTTTTTAAAATCAGTATATTCAGGAGTAAAAAGTAATAATTATATGCATAATACCTCTTGAGTGGTACAATAATATTGTACAAGGAGGCGATAAAATGAAAGTCACAACTTATTCTAATGCAAGATCAAATTTTAGAAAAATAATAGATATTGTTAATGAAGACTGTGAACCTTACACAATCACAACAAATACGCATAATGCAGTGATATTATCTGAGCATGACTATAATAGTATGATTGAAACACTTTACTTACAAAGTACACCTGCGAATGCCGAAAGATTACAAAAAGCGATTGATGAATCAATTGATAAAAATAACTTACTTCAAGTTGAGATTGATTTAGATGCCTAAGAAAAAGATACTATTTTATTCAAGTGGTTTTGAAGATTATACGTACTGGCAAACTAAAGATAAAACTGTATCAAAGAAAATAAATAAACTAATAAAGAGTATTATGATTGATGGTGCAAATGTAGGTATAGGTAAGCCAGAAAAATTATTAGGAAACTATACAGGTTGCTATAGCAGAAGGATCACTCATGAACATAGGCTCGTATATAAGATAGAAGATGATTCCATTTGTATTTTACAATGTCGTTTTCATTATAAAAGGTAGAATAGCCATTCATTAGACTATCCTACCTTAATTTTTTTTATAAATTTTATAATTAACTTCATCTCTTTTACTTTGAATCGTCTCAAATCGTTCTATCATCCATGGTTCCCAGAATGTCTGTCCTTGCTTGTTAAAGACATATTCGTCATCAATCGCATAACATGCATGTGTAAGTAAATCGTCATAATAGAAACAGATAATATCTCCACTGCTAAATGAAGATTCCACTTCTTTGTATCCAAGACGGTTAAGGAAGAGCATAAAGGTTTCCTGATGCACCCACTGTTCTAATATAAATGGATTTTTAGTTAATGCATAAATTGTGGCCGACAAACAATTTGCGCCATGGTTTTCCGGGAATTTATTATGCAATGCAGTAAGATGAGATATTCTACTGAACTGCGTTATATCTGTTTTGCTAGGTTCATCATCGAACTGTTGGATAAATCTTATTTGTTCTTTTTGAGAGAGCGTATCCCAATATGCTGAAGTTATTAATCTATCAACATGGATCAGCTGCGTACCATTATCGATCATTTCTTGTTTCAATGCATCTTTAAATGTATTTTCTATGCTTTCATACCATCCTGGTTCGGCTACAATAACAAATTCATATGTCAGATGCCATGTTTGATACGTTGAATGGTTAACAACATTCGATAAACTACTGTTTTTCTTAAACTCTTCTTTCGGAACAACTAAGGTGTTTAATAAATTATATTGATGTTCATTTAAGAAAGCTTCTGATATAAAGAAAAGGTCAAACTCAAACTTCAAATTACGCATGTTAACTACCCCACTTTAATATACTTACAATATCTATCCCATAAATCTGGTATTACTTCATCTAAATTTTGTTCAATTTCATTCGGTGCTACCCACTTAGCATCAACAACTTCTTCAGCCTGAAGATTAAATGTAATGTCATTGGTTGGTGATTCGTATAGATAAGTCTCAGTAATATAATGTGAATGCATGGTATAACCTTTGAATTGAATATCATCTAAAGGCGCAAATATACCTGCTTCTTCAAGTAACTCACGATGTGCAGCAAGTACACCATCTTCTCCTGCAACAGCAGATCCTCGACTACATTCCCACTTCAAACCAAGTGGTTTATCAGGATGACGTTGTGTAAGTAGCAAATCACCATTTGGTTTCTGTACCCAGATTTCTACTACTAAATGGTACAATCCATCAGGTACTGTAATGCCTCTTTCATGGAGGATACCAGTTTTTTGTCTATTCATATCTAGAAGTTCCCATACTTCACTCAAGTGTATCCCTCCAATGATGTAATTCGCAATATTATTTATACCATTTAGGAATTACAATATTAAAATCTTCATAATACTTACGTTGTACTTCAAATTCTTGTTTCATGACTTATATTTCTTTGACACCGAATTGGACTGCCCATGGTAATGAAGATAAGATATTCGTAGCAATATAAACAGATAATACTTCCCAAAATGTCTTATGTACTTTACCATCAAAATATCCATCAACGCGCCCTCTACTAAATGCCTCACTCGTATTTACACACCAGCTGATACGATTGAATTCTTCAAATGGTACACCGATACTACATCTGTCAAAATCAATAATCCACAGTTTACCTTTTTCATCAATGACCATATTCCCAACATGATAATCGCCGTGGTGGTAGACAACAGGTTTATCGATGATACGATTTTCATACTTTTCTATTACATTAAATAAACACTGATCGTTATCATATTTATATTCACAGTTTAGATACATTGATTTCTTACGTTCGATTTTCTTTAGAAAAAAGTCACGCCATCCAAACTGATTTGCGCCAGGTATAGCATGAATGACTTTCAATATTCTCCCGGCTTCAAGACCAAGCTCATATTGTTCTTCTGAAGTTAATGTCGGTAATATTTCTTTAGCTTCATGACCTTCAATCCATTGGTATAGTAAACAATAATGATTATGATAGTCGCCGTGTGATACTAATTGTTGCACTGGAAGTCCAAGGTCCATACACTGTTCAACTAAATTAATTTGCAATTGAATATCCTCTATTCTATCAATAGAAGAAAGACGTAATAGATACTTATCATCTCGAGTTGTAACAATATATTTTTGATCATCCGACCAACCCTTGTTAAAGCTTTCTAACTTCAAAAAATGAAAGCCTGGCAAGTGATCATTTAAATCATCAATATGCATGGCACCCTCCTAAATATGTGTTTTAAAATAATGCGCTAAAGATACCTTTCTCCCTTCTTTATCCCAATCATGATAAAGTTTAAATAAACGTGATACATCTCCATCTACAAGACTTACAAACTGAGTGACTTTAACAAAACTCATCCAGTAATGGAACATAATATATTCCTTTGGGTGCGAGTAAATATCATATGTAAAGTGTTCTAAAGGTAGGTCACCAAATTCATTTAAATAATATTCATAGAGCGTCTTTTCTAGATGATATACGTCACAGAATAATCTTTCATCAAAAAAGAACTTTCTAGGAAGATAAGTCGCCATTCCTTCTTCAAACCACATATCTTCACACCTTGGTTTATCTTCATCAAATTCAGCAAGAAATAGATTAATATGATGCGTGAGTTCATGTCCTAATATTGCAAGCATCTCATCTTTAGTGTGTTCGGTATAATATGACGTGTATTTATCTTTTAAAACTTCTGGAAGCAACGCTGTTAAATATTGTTCCCAGTAATCATGATCAGCACACATGTAGATGGTTTCATCTCTCGTAAAAGCAGGTACAGGTTTTTCGAGCACCTCTTCCATCACAAAACGTGATGTCCAGAATACACCATGTGGTATATCCTTTAACTGAAAATAATCTTCAAGGTATTTTTGGAAATCATTAATTTGTGTATGGAAATATGTTATATCAGCATGATACTTATTTAAATCAGCTGATTGCTCAAAAGTATAGATTGGTTTCATTAATATGCACCTTTCTGTGTTTATCATAAGAAAAAAATATATAATGATATTATACAGAAAATTCTTACAAAAAGGTGATTCGATGTTAAAACAAGTTTATGAAATCAACGATGAAATTTTAGAGTTATTGCTATTAGCTGACCCTTCGATTGAAATGATTAATCGATATATTAGTGAAAGTTCAATGTATATATTAGAACAAAGTAAACCTATTGGTGTTGTCGTATTAAAAGAAGTTAGTGAATCAACCATTGAAATAATGAACATTGCAGTAAGTGAAGCTTATCATGGGAAAGGTTATGGTAAGGTGATGTTAGAAGAAGCGGAGAAAATAGCGAAGCATTCAGGATACGATAAGTTAATCATCGCCACAGCGAACTCAAGTCTGAATCAACTCGCGTTATATCAAAAGTGTGGATTTAGAATTCAAGAAATAGAAAAAGACTTCTTTATCAATGAATATAAAGAAGTCATTATGGAAAATGGTATTAGGGCGATGGATAAGATAATGCTCAGTAAAGTTGTAGAATGATCACTCATAACGCCCATATGCTGAATAGATTGTTACAATTTTATCTTCGTCATTTACTGTATAAACAACACGATGTTGTACATTTAACCTTCTCGAATAAAACCCCTTTATTGGGGGAATTAGTTTTTCGAAAGAATGGTTATTATTATATGGATTTTCTTTAAGCTGTTTAATGATTTTTAGAAAGTTCGTTTCTAAGTGTGTGTTTTTTATCTTTTTCAGATCTTTCTTGACACTAGATTTCATAACCACTTTGTACATTAAATATTATCCCATGTACTGTCAAAATCAATTTCTTCTTCATCTTTACGTTGTTCGATTTGATAAGCAATACCTTTTTCTAATAAGAATAACGTCTCCTGAATGGCATTCCAATCATCTTCACCAACTAAAACAGCTCCTTTTTCTCCAATTTTAGTTGGTGCAATGTAAATTTCCTTACTATCTTCATTAACAGATTTTATAATGTTGAAAAAATCTTTTCTAGCACTAGTAGGTGTATAAGTATTCATAAATGACCCTCCCGTAACGTACAATATCGTGTACATTATAACATTAGAGATAGAATTGTCCAAATAAATATATCTAAATTCCTCCTTAGTCCTTTTCATGATTAATAATATGTTCAAAATCCTTATTCTCGCTTAACAGCTTTTCCTTTAATATTACTGGTTGAATATTGATCTTATCGATTTCATTTACCGGGAACCATCGATACTCCATATCTTCTCCATTTTCATTTCCGATTATAGATATTCCTCTATCCCATAATGATTTGGAATGACAAAAATAATAAACGCCGAGCTCATGGAATGACTTTTCTTGTGAATGATATGTTTGTTCAATGAAAATAGCAATTTGTTCTATCTCTATGTCAGTTGATAGTTCTTCTAATATCTCTCTTTTCAAGGCTATTTTAGAATCTTCTAGCATTTGAACTTTGCCGCCAGGTGGTGTCCAGTAATCATTGAATTTTTGTAATAAAATATGATTATTTTCTATAATTAGCGCTGAAGCTCTATATTTGAAACGCATATTATCTTTTGTAAATGTGATGTCCATAAATTACTCCTCTAATAATATAATTTTATTTAAAGAATTTTCTGATTAATATATCATATAATTAAATCAATAAATTTACAACGGAGGTTTAAATGAAAGAATACAATGTTAATACATATAAATACGACCATTCTATACACTATTCATGGAAATCAGAACTTATAGAGGAGAATGAATCATACATTCTTCTTAAGTCTCTGCCACTCAGAAAGCTTATTCATCATACACGATGAAGACGAATTTGAAATTAACATAATAAAATATCAATATCCGGCAAGCTTAATAACAGAGGTAAATCACCTAAAAGAAAAACTAGAATCTTTATATCGTAATAACGTGTTCCCTTTTGACGGTTTTCTATTAAGAAATATTGAAAATTTAAGAAATTATATCAATTTTTATTTACTAAATTTAACGGACACTTTCAAAGTAAATTTCATCTTCATCATAATAATCAACTGAGCTACTGACAAATACATGTGTAATGATCACGAACGTATGATTTACATCTTCTACGTTATGAATTGCCGGAAATGTGAATGGAATTGTTTCTGATCCTCTGTTTTCGATGGTAAATGATGCTAATTTCTCATCTAAGTATTCAAATTGGCTCATTTCATCCTTATTTTTCTTACGTTCAATTAATGATAGTTCTATGTGATCGATCTCCAGCCCATCTAATTCGTGTACATCCACTACCCCGTTAATATCTTCGTCTAACCTGAATGATGTTTTCTCCAGCTTTGTGTTGATTTTAGAATCTCCGATACCGATAGATGTTAATAATTCTTTAAACATAATAACCCTCCTGAAATAAGTTACTTCTATTGTCGCATAGTTAATTGAAAATTTAAAATAAAGTAATAGCATTAAATCAATCAAGTATCCTTTTTATTATGTTTATTTTCACCTATAATAGGTAAAGTAAATATAAAATTAAATATGTTAGGAGAATTCTATGACAGGATTATTTACATTACTCAAAAAAGGGAGTAAATCTTCTTTAATTGCAGCAATCGTCAACTTTATTTTAGGTACTTTAAAGCTAGTTGCCTATATATTTACCGGTAACGTTGCAATGTTCGCAGAGATGATGCACTCTTATGGTGATGCTGCAAACCAACTTTTTGTCTGGGTCGGCTCAGCTGTTTCTAAGAAAGCACCGAATGAAAGGTTTCCATTTGGATATGGCCGCCTGGTTAACATCGTTTGTTTATTCGCCGTGATCATCGTTGCAATTTTAGCTTATGAAACAGTGTTAGAAGGGATACATCATATTATGAATCCGACGCATCAAGAGCAATCGTTAAATCAATTTTTAATTGCTATTGGTGTATTATTAATTGGGGTTGTATTAGAAGGATCAGTATTATATAAAGCAGGACAAGAAGTACTTGAGGAAGTTCACAAACCTGCCACTGGCCTTCATCCTTTAACTACTAGTTATGCTAATATTGGAAGTGCCAAACCTGCAACGAAACTGGTATTCATGGAAGATACAGTGGCAACTGGCGGAGGATTCATTGCATTAATCGCTATTATTATTGCTCGTTTTACAGGATGGAGTCAGGTTGAAGGTATCGTTTCAGTCATCATCGGTTTAGCAATGTTCTATGTTGTGTTTAAAGTCTTCATGGAAAATGCAGCTGGTGCAATCGGACGTGCAGATGAAGAGATGGAAGTTAATGCTTCTAAAGTGATATTAGAACATCCTGATGTTTCAGATATCAAACGTCTTGTTGTAATGAAAGAAGGCGAAGATAAGCACGTTGAAGCATTGATCGAAGTTTCAAACCATGAATTTAATTTAAGAGAATTAACAGAAATCAAAAAATCGGTAGCGAGCGCATTATTAAAACAGCCTCATGTTACAGATGTTAACGTCGAGATTATGGAAGACGACGGCATGGACGACTGGGTAAGTGGTAATGGATCCTCTGTTAACCGTAATATCTATGAATAGTATATTATAACTTTGAACAATAAATTTAAGATGTAAAGGAGAATGTTTATGCCATTCGTAACAGTAGAATTAGTTGAAGGTCGTTCTGAAGAACAGTTAAAGAAAATCGTTGAAGAAGTAACGGAAGTTGTAAGTCGTAACTCTGGAGCGCCGAAAGAGAAAGTTCATGTATTTATTGAAGAACTTAAAAAAGAGCGTTATGCAGTAGCGGGTCAACTATTATCAGATCAACAATAAAAACAGGAGAAGCAATCGCTTCTCCTGTTTTTACTCATTTAAGAACTTCTGTATCGCCTTTTTATTCACTTCTTTATCTATTTCAAGTACAGCCCCTGCTTCAGGATAGCTTGCCTGCTGAAAGCTTCCTTTTACTGGCACAGTCAATGTGCTCTGCTTCTTATCACCACGAATAACAAAGCTTGTACCCATTCGAAATATCTCGCCATCTTTAAGGTCTGTATTGACATAACCTCTTGCAATACCCGCCAATTTCGGTGTTTTAAAGAGTACAGGAAGACTGACCATCTCTTGTTTTAACGCAGAAATCACTTGCTGCTGACGTCTTACGCGTCCAAAGTCCCCTTCTTCATCATGTCTAAAACGAGCATAACCTAGTAATTCTTTACCATTTAGATTGTGCTGACCTTTCTTTAAAGATACATCGATATTCTCAGACATATCCTTTTCCACATTTACCGGTACTCCAGACGGTGAGATTTCATCTACCATGGCTTCGAACCCTTTGAAATCTATAATCGCATAATGTTCTATTGGAATACCTAAATTTTTCTCTATCGTCTTACGCAGTAAATCCGGCCCACCTAACGTGTAGGCTGTATTAATTTTATAGTTTCTATATCCGGGGATTTCAGCATATATATCGCGCATGACTGAAATGATTTTTACCTTCTTATTAAGGAAGTCATACTGTGCAATCATAATGGAGTCCGTTCTTGCTGAGCCATCAATCATGCGATCTTGACCTAAAATTAAAACATTTGATTTACCGTCTTTATTCGATACTCCATTAAAGTCATAGTTGACATGCTTTTGTCCATGTTTTGCTGCTAAATCTAGGCCACTATTATAACTTGATTTGATAAAAACTACTACCAGTATAAGTAATAAAACTAATCCCAAAATTACAAATGGTAGTTTTTTTAATCTGATTTTCTTTCTTTTTCTTCTTGGCGTTATCCCTTCGCTCATATATACCCTGCTTTCTATATTACAATATAATAAACTTATAAAAGAATTTACATTATTGCAAGCATATATCGGTTTCTTTTCCAAATAATAAAGTAAAATAACAAAAAGGAGGTAGAAATATATGAAAAAGAAAATATACTTAGCAGGTGGCTGTTTCTGGTGCATGGTTAAACCTTTTGATACATATGATGGCGTATCATCAGTCACTAGTGGTTATATGGGGGGGCATATTGAAAATCCAACCTATGAACAAGTAAAAACCGGTACGTCTGGTCATCTTGAAGTCGTAGAAATACAATATGATGATCAAGTATTCACGACGTTACAAATACTTGAAATATTCTTTAAGATTATTGATCCGACTGACAATGATGGGCAATATCAAGATAGAGGAAGTCAGTATCGCACGGCAATCTTTTACTCAGATAATAACCAAAGAGAGATTACTGAAAACTATATTAGCAACATTCAACCTAATTTCGATAAACAGATTGTCACAGAAATAAGAGAATCAAAGACATTCTATAAGGCAGAGGACTATCATCAGGACTTCTATAAGAAGGATCCTGAACGTTATAAAAGAGAACAAGAAACAAGACAAAAAATAAAAGACAAGAAAAATTAATTTCTTGTCTTTTTATTAATGAGATAACTCACTCTTATCATAGACGTCATCAGACTATTCCCCTTCTTATAGACGAGATAGCGTGGCTCCCAGTTCGGATTAAATTTCTCTTTATAGTTACGTAATCCTTTAAAACTATAGATATGAGAAATTGTCTCAAATATCCTTCCTGCAAAGCGCTCTCTATAAAATGCATATCTATGGCTGCCAACGTTCGATAGTGGTGCCATTCCCATATTAAAGTAATCGTAATGTTCTTTGACGTATAACATCGTATTTAAATATAGACCGTCCATCATCTGAAACTCATTCTCTTTCCAGCGGATCATATCAACTGAAATAGAGTGATTATAATTTGTCGGCATAAATGATACAAATCCTATGATTTCTTCTTCATTTCTTATGACACCAACAGGTGCCTTATTGAGATAATACGCATTAAAGCTTCCAACTGAAAAGTTCATTTCTGATCTTCCATTTAACCATTCATCAGATACAGTTTGTAACTGGTTTATAAAATCCGAACTGAATGGTGGATGCACAACCTCATAAAAATAGCCTTGTGATTCAAACTTATTCACCGTTGCACGAAATGCACGTTTCTTCTTACCACTGATAGTAAAATCGTTAAGAGGTATCACTGCTTCTTCACCTAACTTGAAGAAGATATTTCCGAAATCATGATATAAAGGAAGATAATCAGGTTTCACCTGATAAAAGATGATTTCATATCCATAATAGTTAGCTTGGTTGTAGAAATCGTATAATAAATCTCTGAATGATTGCTTATTTCCTATAGGATCTCCAAGCACGAAAATTGTATCATAATGTGTCTGAAACATGATAAAAGCATCTTCAGCTTGATTAATGAAATACGATTTATCGGTAGAATAATGAAGGTGACTGACAAAGTTACCTCCATACATATCAATAATTTGTGCACGCTGTTCTTCAGAAACATCCATTGCGATATTAGCAATATATTTCTTATTGAAGAAATACGAAGTTAAACTGATTAGTAATATTGTTGCAATAATAAAGAATAGAAAGTAATTTCTCATTAAATTGCCGTCAAAATCGATACTATCCTGTGCCAATAGTTCACTTAGCTGTATTCTGATAAGCCAGCTATTGAGCGAAAGGATAATGACAGAAAACAGTATCGTTAAGCCTGCTCTAAACAGTGTGATTGGACGTTTAATCATCTTAATGTTCATATTCCCAATAAATAGAAGTAAAATAAGTGCTGCAATCCAAATGTATACAAGCCAATTTCCAAATGTTAAGAAAAGAATGATTAATATTACAGCAGCAGCAACAATACTGATGATATGTGCACGTCTCGTATCATGCATCACACCTTTCGCATTTATCATCAGCAGTAAGCAAGCAAGCGTGAAGAAAGAAGATAAGAAGGTGTATGTATTGTGCTGGACATCAAAGATAGCATCGTTTATCAATATACTGTTTGTCATCAGAAATACAAACCCAGTAATAAAAGAAAGGATACCAAGGGCTATAGCTGGTAGATGTATTAACACATCTTTTAACAGATTTAAAAATAATGAACTTGTTTCAATCGCAGGTGCAAAATACTTATTATCTTCAAAGCGTTCTTCAAATTGTTTCTTTGCAAATCCCTTAAACTCAAAGGTGGATAAAACCATTGCGACAAGGAAAGGAACGAAATAATAGACAACGCGATATATGAGGAGTGCAAGCAATACATTTTCTTCGGTGATACCAATACTTTTAAATCCAATAAGGATCATCAGATCAAAAGCACCAAAACCACCTGGAACCATGGAGAGTAGTCCAGCTAAAGCAGCGATAACAAAGATACCTATAATTAACGAATACTGGACATCGATATGTATAAACTTAAATATCAGATAGAATACACCGCTCGCTGCCAGCCATTCAACACTTGACACAAGCGTAAATATTATTCCCAGAAATTTATCATTGTTAACAGGCTTAATAAGTGTGTACAGAAGAAATACCGGCAAATAGAGCGCAATGATAAAAATACCAATTTTATACCAAGTGTACTGATCAAAAGCATGGGTATTCGGAAATATATTAAAAACGATACCTAAACTCAGAATACTCATCCCTGAAATCATCGATAACAACATCATTGAAATGACCTTGATAAGCGTTTTATCATCCTCAGTATAATTCCTATAAATAAGTAAGCGGAGCCCTGCCCCTATCATTCCTCCAAATCCAATAACTGCATTTAATGCATTTGCAATAAAACTAACATTAAAGAGTTTCATATGCTTGATTTCCAGATGCATCCTCTTGGCTAATACAAAATCATATAAAGATAAAATACTGACTGAAATAAGACCAGAAAAAATAAGGATCGCCAGCTGTATAGAGTCTAAATGTTTAAATGCCGTCATCGTCGATTTGAAGTCAATCGTCGATAACTCACCCTTTAGACGATATATCACAAAAATAAACAGTAATGCCATAAATAAAAACTTAATTACATTCCGATAATTATTAAATAATATTTTCATAAAACCCCTACTCACAATAATTAATTTGAATTCATACATATTCTACAGAAAAACAAGAAAAAAACCAAATATTATTGGAAATAAATGAAAAATAAGTCATCATCCGTCTGGAATGATGACTTATCTCAAAATCAATATACTTCCCCATCTTCTGATAAATACATATTATAACGTTTCTTAAATTTATCGAATATATACTGAGTCAAAACCTTTAATATAGCATATAAAGGAATACCTAATATAACGCCTATTAAACCCAATAGATTCCCTGCACAAAGCAGAACAAAAATAATTGTTAAAGGATGAATCTGCATTGTCTTTCCCATAATATTAGGAGAAATAAAGTGACCTTCTAAAAACTGCACGGCCATCCATACAACTGCAAGCTTCAACAACATGACAGGTGAATCAACTAGCGCAATCACAATAGCAGGACTGATAGCAATCATTGGTCCTAAATATGGAACCACACTCGTTACTGCAGCGATACAAGCAAGAATTAAAGCATACTCAAGCCCGATAATCATATAACCAATAAACAATAGCACTCCGATACAGAAAGCAACAAACATCTGACCCTGTATATACGAACCGACCTGAACATTCATCTTATCTAAAATATCATGAAGATCTTTTCTAAATTTTGGTGGTGTTAACTTTAATACATAATTTTTGAACTGTTCGCCATCTTTCAGCAAAAAGAAGAGTACGAATGGGAAAGTCATGATGACAATAGCTACGCTTGCAACTGTATCGACAACCGATCGCAGACGAGTTGAAAAATCACCAAGGTACTCTCCTACCTTCTTTGGAAGATCACTAAGATTTGTATTTACCCATTCCTGAATGTTCTGCAGGAATGGAGCAAACTTGGAATTGTTCGATAATCTATTAAAGTCTTTTAATAGATGATTTAAATAATCTGGAGCATTCTGAACCAACCCAGTGATCTGAACTTCTATAACAGGAATTAGCCAGGTGATGAGTAAAGCAAAAAGACTGATAATGGTCCCAATCAATATAATGATACCCCATAATCTATTAATACGATAACGTTCCATCAAATTGACAAGCGGATTCAAAAGATAATATAAAATGAAAGCCAAGATGACAGGACCTATTACTGTATTGAAGATAACGATAAATGGTTTAAAGATAAAAGAAATTTGATTAACTATCAATACTAATATTCCAGTTAATATTAATACAGTTAATGTGAACAATAACTTTCTGCCCCCAAAAAACTGAAAAAAATTACGATCTGACATACGCACCCTTCCTTATGTAACATATTATTTTACTTATATACTTTTAGTTTACATAATATATTTATAATATTTATTTATACAATATAAAGAAATTTAACCACATATAACAAAAAAAATCAAGGAACATCGTTACAGATGTTCCTTGATTTTACTTATTTAACTGAAAGTAAACGTTCTCCAGATTGAATTTTTCCATAGTTGACATCATGGATCATTTGATTATTCAAATTAGTGAAGATAATTGGTGTAATATCACTATCCGCATTTGCTCTGATATAATCCAGATCTACTTTTAACAACGACTGACCTTTAGTGATTTTATCACCAGGCGCTACGAGCATTTCAAATCCGTTACCTTTTAATCCAACGGTTTCTAATCCGAAGTGGATTAAAACTTCAAGACCGTTCTCATCTTCAAGTCCAATCGCATGTTTCGTCGGGAAATCCATCTTCAAGACTCCATCGAATGGTGCTACCACTTCACCGACAGAAGGTATGATTGCAACCCCATCTCCCATTAGCTTCTGGCTGAATACTTGATCTGGTACTTGAGATAAATCTACTACCTCACCAGTAATCGGAGCATATACAATATGTTCCTCTATTGCTGGTACAGCTTCGATTTGTTCTTCAGCTTTAACCGTATTCATCTCTTCAGTGACAGTCGTTTGTTCTGGACGCGTTATGTCTCCTGAAATGATTCGAGCCATATCATGTTTAATCTGATCTGACTTAGGCCCAAAGATTGCCTGCATATTGTTTCCTACCTCTAACACGCCAGCTGCACCTAATGCTTTTAACTCGCCGACATCTACTTTGGACTTATCGTTAACTTCAACTCTAAGTCTTGTAATACAAGCATCTAGATGTTTGATGTTCTCTTTACCACCCATTGCATCAAGCACGTGAAATGGAAGTTCATTAGTAGACGTTTCTTTAACTGTAACTTCTTCATCTTCACGACCAGGTGTTTTTAAGTTAAATTTAGTAATACAGAATCTAAATACTGTGTAGTAAATCAATGCATAGACTAATCCGACAGGGATTACTAACCACCATGGAGTTCTGCCTTGTAACATTCCAAAAGTGAAGAAATCAATAAATCCTCCTGAAAATGTATAACCGAGGTGTAAATCCATTAGATATAGTATTAAGAATGATAATCCATCTAACACTGCATGAACAAAGAATAAAATTGGTGCTGCAAATAAGAATGAAAATTCTAAAGGTTCAGTTATACCTGTTAAGAATGAAGTTAATGCAGCTGATGCCATTAATCCTCCTACAAATTTTTTCTTTTCAGGTTTTGCTGTATGATAGATGGCTAACGCCGCCGCTGGCAAACCAAACATCATAACAGGGAATTCACCTTGCATAAATGCTCCAGCTGTTAAAGGTACTTTATCTTGTATTTGAGCCATAAAGATATTTAAATCACCATGTACAACTTTTCCGGCTGCATTCGTATATGTACCAAATTCAAACCAGAAAGGTGCATGGAAGATATGATGCAAACCAAATGGAATTAATAATCGTTTAATCATTCCAAAGAAGAATACGGCTAATGCCTTGTTTTCTTCCATCAAGAACAATGATAAACCATTCATACCACTTTGAATTACTGGCCAGATAAAGAACATTATTATCCCTAATATAAACGAACTAAATGCCGTTACAATAGGCACGAATCTTTTACCAGCAAAGAAACCTAAAAATGGCGGTAAATTAATATTATAGAACTTATTATAAGCCCATGCGGCTAAAATACCTATAATTATTCCACCAAAAACACCCGTCTGCAACGTTGGAATTCCTAAAATTGTAGCGTATCCTGGACTTTTTGTAACATTCTCAGCAGTGATACCACCAATCTGACCCATAGTTACATTTAAAACTAGATATCCTACAAAGGCTGCTATCGCTGCAACCCCATCGCCACCTGCAAGTCCTACGGCCACTCCCAAAGCAAAGAGTAATGGTAAGTTATCAAAGATAACTCCACCTGCAGCTTGTAACATTGAAGCAATTTTTACGACAATGTCATTCGCTAAAAACGGGAAAAAATCTACTAATGATTCTGTTTGTAATGCTGCTCCAATTCCTAGCAGTAACCCTGCAGCTGGAAGGATTGCCACCGGAAGCATCAATGCTTTACCGATACGTTGTAATTGACCGAAAAACGTTTTCCACATACTGTATTCCTCCTAAATAGTTTTTTGATGTAAAGTGATGCAGTGTCCCATATAAAAAGGCATGAGTATACACTGGTCCCATGTACCAGTGATAACTCATGCCTGCATTATCAGTTACACGTTATCAACTTCAGTATTAAATGCTTGAATATGCATCGTAAGATATACCAATTCCGAGTCATAGACAGGCTTATTTAAATAAGTCTGCATCATCTTCACGATCTTTACAGATGTATTGTAACACAGAGGATACTGCTGTTTCAATAGGATTTCTAATGTTTTTTGTTCCGGCATCCTCTCATCAGACATCACACGTTGCACAGTAAATGTAATATGTCTTAAAAATCTTGAATATGTAATAGAATCTCTATCAACAGTAACCTTTAGATCCTGCTCAATAATCGTTATTGCATGTTGAACAACTTCAGTCATCAGACGCATATCTCTTAACGAGTGATTGTTCACCGACGAATGGATATGCAGTGCAATAAAACCTACTTCTGTCTTCGGGAATTGTACCTGCAGTCTGTCATTCAGCATTGCTACGACCTGTTCAGCAATCAGAAACTCCTGTCTGTAGAGACTTTCAGTTTCTTTCAGGAAAGGATTGGCCACAATAATACCTTCCTGATAACGTTTTAATGCAAAAATGATATGATCCGTAAGAGATAAAAGAATATTATCATTCATCTCTCCATTCGTTTTATGATCGATAAATTCGATCACTTCTATGACTGTCTGGATTACTTCATCATTTGTTAGAGTTAATAATGACTTATATCTTTCCTGCTCAGAAGATGACTTAAGTTCAAATATCTTCTCTATACGTTCAAGTTCACTATCCTTTAAAACTGCCCCACTTTTCTTACCAAAGCCTATACCTTTGCCTATCAGGATAGTTTCTCCTTCATGTCCTTGAGTTATCACAACATTATTATTCAATACTTTAATCACATGATATTTCAAAAATAACACCTCATTCCAAAGACCTATGTCACAATAAACATGCTCATGATAATATAAAGGTATATACTAATATATATAGATTATCAGGAGGATTATATATGAAAAAACTTATTATTTTAATCTTAACAGTATTTCTTTCGTTAATGCTCATGATCCCTCAGCGTGCCCATGCGGTAACGCAAGAAGCATGGTCTGAAGCAGTGACGGTGTATGGTGCAGCATTAGAACAGAATAACGTCCTTAAAGATAAGACGAGTGACCTGCTTCAAACGGATGCCCAGGATAAAACGACGTATGTCTATGCCGAAGACTTAAGAAAGTACTTAAATCTGCAATCAAGTAACGATGTATTAAAGTCTAGTATTCGTATCAAAAAGCTATCTGCTGGTAGTGGTCTCACTTTAAATATAAACCAATCTGCCGGTAAAATCACTAAAATCACTGAGGATACTTATAAGAATGCTTTACTTACGGCAGGTGTAACAGATGCTAATGTTACTATTGCAGCCGCTGAAGATGTTACCGGTGAAAGTGCACTCGCTGGTGTCTATAAAGCATTCGAAACACAAGGTGAGCCAATCGATCAGTCGAAGACACAAGCTGCTCAGGATGAACTTAATTCTATCTCTAACATTAACGAACAAAATACAGGTGTCAATGGTTACTCTCAAGAACAGCTCAATAAAGCGATCGCTGAAGCGAAAGCAGAGATTGCAAAGCAAGGTGCCAATCTAAATACGACAGAAATCAAAAACATTGTTCTTCAGAAGATTGAGAATAATGGTCTGACAAATATCATTAATGACAATCAGATTAATATTATCGTTAACTTTATAGAAAATGCACAAAATAACGGCGTTTTCAGTGGTGAAAATAAAGATAAATTTATTGAAGGCACAAAAAATTATGTAGATGATATCAAAAATTCTGAAGGCTTTAAAAAAGCTACAGATAAAGCAAAGGAACTTGGTAATAATATTAGTGACACACTGAAAGATGAAGGCTTCTGGGACAAGATTATGAACTTCATCCAATCTATAATCGACTGGATAGCGAGCCTTTTCAAATAAAAATACTAAGCTGCAGCTGCAGCTTAGTATTTTTATTTATGATTTATTTCTTTATCTCTAAAGTGATACGGGTTATCTCCCCAAGTCTCAACGTCTGATAAATCCGCTTTAACATTCTCTGTTCTAAATACAGGATTAAGCCCTTTCTTACGCTGTTCTCCGTAATCTTTAGCAACTTCAAATACGACATGTGCTAATCCGATAAGCGCAGTAATATTCAAGATCGCCATAAGCCCCATAAATAAATCTGCAGTCGCCCAGACCGTCTCTACTTTAACTACTGCACCGAAAAATACCATGAGTACGACAATAAATCTGAAGATAAACATGACTACTTTGTTAGTCGTTAAGTATTCAATATTTGATTGCCCATAATAATAGTTACCAATCACTGAAGAATACCCAAATAAGAATACTGCTACTGTCAGGAAGAAACCACCGAAACTACCGACATGGTTATTTAGCGCAGCTTGTGTAACTGCTACACCTTGTGGTACTTTCTCCCCAAACTCTAATCCTGAGTATAATAAGATCATAATTGCAGTTGCAGTACATACAATCATCGTATCAAAGAATACACCTAATGACTGAATTAAACCTTGCTTTACCGGATGGCTAACAGCAGCTGTTGCAGCAGCATTAGGTGCTGATCCCATACCAGCTTCATTTGAGAATAATCCACGCTTAATCCCCTGCATAATAGTAAAACCTAATGCACCGCCAAATGCCTGTTCCATACCGAATGCGCCTTTTATAATACTGATTATCATCGGAATTACATCACCAATATGCATAATTAAAATAAAGAGCACAAGCAGAATATAAAAAATTGCCATAACAGGTACGACAGCAGAAGTTACATTTGCAATCCATCGTACACCACCGAAAATTACAATCGCTGTAATGATTGCTAGAACTACTCCTGTAATCCATGCAGGTGTATTATATTGTGTATTTAAACTTTCGGCAATCGTATTTGATTGCACAGTATTGAAGACAAATGCAAACGTAACAGTTATTAAAAGCGCAAAAGTTGTTCCTAACCACCTCTGTCCAAGCCCCTGTTCCATATAATATGCCGGACCTCCACGAAAGCCACCCTTTTCATCTTTAACCTTATAAACTTGCGCTAACGTCGCCTCAAAGAATGCACTTGCTGCACCAAAAAAAGCAATAATCCACATCCAGAATACTGCACCAGGTCCGCCAAGAACAATAGCAGTGGCAACACCTGCAATATTTCCGGTACCTACACGACTCGCTGCACTAATAGCAAACGCCTGGAAAGAAGATATGCCTTTTTGTCCATCATCCAATGTCTCTGGTTTCTCACCGATGACTCTAAACATCTCTGGTAACCAGCGAAGCTGTATAAATCTAGAACTTAAACTAAAGAAAAATCCAGCAAGCAATAATAATCCAATTAAAAATTGCGACCAAATCATATCATTTCCGGTAGATACTATCATCTTAAACCATTCCGGAATCCACGCATCAAAATTTACTTTTGATATATCCAAAATAAAAACCCTCCACTATTCAAAGTAAAATAAGACTAAAACTATTTTACCATAGATAGTGTAAGGGTCTACACAAACTTTATAAATCCACAGAATTTATATAAAGTTTAACAACTTCACCAAAAGCTTTCTCATCAATGATAAAGCTGCCATTAGTATAACGATCTGTTTTTCTGATTGCTTTTGTTATTCCATGTTTTTCATGGTGTTCCGATACGAGTGTATATGCCATATCTTCAGTGATGATGTATGCACCGATAATCTGGTGAGGATTATTTTTTAATTCTTTTAGTATCATCAGACCGCGTTGGGCACGTTTTCCTTCTTCAAATAATTGAATATCCATTTTTTTCATTGCACCACGTTGTGTTGCGATCAGCAATGAACTTTCTGGATAGATGATTTCCGTTGTTATGACAACATCATTATCTTTAAGATTGATTGATTTAACACCTGCAGCTTTAAGTCCTGTATCATTAAGTTCCGTTAATGAATAATGCAGACTCATGCCTTGCTTCGTAACGACAAGAATATGTTCACTGCCCGTTACTACATGAATAGTATTCACAACATCATTATCTTTTAGCTTCATATTAATGAGCGGTCTAGAATATCTTGTAACTTCAAAGTCCTTCAACGAAGATAATTTTATCATACCATTTCTTGTAGCGGCTAAAATTTTCGCGTCTGAATTGAAGTCCGTGACCGTAATCATATGAATCACGCGCTCATCGCCATCTATTGGTACAATTTGAGAAATATGCGTTCCAAGATCTTTCCATCTTATTTCAGGCAACTGATGATTTGGAATATACATATATCGTCCTTTATCTGTAAATACTAACGTTATATGCTGAAGATTGCTTTCACGATAAGCTAGTAATTGATCGTCTTCTTTCATACCAAGCTCGGTTACACCACTAGCACTAAAACTACGTGGAGATGTGCGTTTTATGTAACCTTCCCTTGTAATACTGATCACTGTTTCTTCATTGGGAACAAGGATTTCCTTAGAAATCTTAATTTCTGCAATTTTTTCTTCAATATTGCTCAGGCGCACTTCTTTAAATTCCTTTTGGATTGCTTTTAATTCCTTTTTGATCACTTTTTTCAGATGCGTCTCATCATTCAATATAAGTGATAACTGCTTGAGTCTATCTTTTAATGCTTCATGCTCTGCTTCTAATGCCACAATATCTGTATTGGTTAATCGATAGAGTTGAAGCATAACGATTGCTTCAGCCTGTGCTTCAGTAAAATCAAACTTATGTACCAGGTTGTGTTTTGCATCAGCTTTATTTGACGAATTACGGATGACTTCAATTACCTGATCTAATATAGAAAGTGCTTTGATCAATCCTTCAACAATATGCATACGCTTCTCTGCGTGATCATAGTCATATTGACTGCGTCTTGTAACAACTTCTTTTTGATGACTGATAAAACTGTTAAGCATATCACGAACCCCTAGCAGTTTCGGGCGACGATCGCTAATTGCTACCATATTAAAGTTATATGCAACCTGTAGGTCTGTATTTTTATAAAGGAAATTAAGAATGCCTTCACTATTTGCATCTTTCTTCAACTCGATAGCAATCCTTAATCCGTTTCGATCCGTTTCATCACGCACCTCGATAATTCCGTCGACCTTCTTATCTGCACGGAGTTCATCAATACGCTTAACAAGATTACTCTTATTCACTTCAAATGGAATTTCTGAGATAATAATCTCTTCTCTCCCACCACGTAGTTTTTCAATATCTACTTTTCCGCGAACCTGTATCTTACCTTTTCCTGTCTCGTATGCCTGTTTAATACCTGATTTACCCATTATTATGCCGCCTGTCGGGAAATCGGGTCCTGGTAGTACCTGCATTATTTCATCAGTAGATATATTCGGTTTATCTATGACTTTTAACGTCGCATTAATCACTTCATCCAGATTGTGCGGGGGTATATCCGTAGCATATCCAGCTGAAATACCAGTCGACCCATTAACGAGTAGATTCGGGTAGTTCGCCGGTAATACCATCGGCTCCATCGTAGTATCATCAAAGTTCTGTACAAAATCAACGGTCTCTTTATTAATATCTTCAAGCAAGATGTTAGCAAGCTTAGATAACTTAGCTTCAGTATAACGCATTGCTGCAGGCGGATCGTTATCGATACTTCCGTTATTACCATGCATCTCAACAAGGACATGTCTCAGTTTCCAGTCCTGACTCATACGGACCATTGCATCATACACGGATGAATCCCCGTGCGGATGATAGTTTCCGATGACGTTACCAACCGTTTTTGCGCTTTTTCTGTAGTTCTTGTCGTATGTATTTCCTTCTGCGTACATCGCAAATAAAATACGGCGTTGAACGGGCTTAAGCCCGTCACGTACATCCGGAATCGCTCGATCCTGTATAATATATTTACTATAGCGACCAAAACGGTCACCGATTACATCTTCAAGCGGAAGACTTTGTATATTCTCATTCATTATCCTCACCCTTTTCATCATCCTGAATTGTTTCGATATCCTCTACTTCTGTTAAGCGTTCGACTTCATCGTTTTCCAGGATGCTTACATCTTCCTGCATACCGAACTCAACATGGCGTTCAATCCAGTCACGTCGTGGTTCAACCTTGTCTCCCATTAATGTTGAGACACGTTTAGCACTTCTAAGTTCATCATCGATTTCAACACGAATTAAAGTTCTCGTCTCAGGATTCATCGTCGTATCCCATAGTTGATCTGCATTCATTTCTCCAAGCCCTTTATATCGCTGTAGAATAAAGCCCTTACCTACCTTCTTTTGAACCCCTTTAAGTTCATCATCTGTCCAGGCATATTCAATGACTTCGTTCTTCCCTTTACCTTTAGAAACTTTATATAACGGTGGTAACGCAATATAAACTTTGCCAGCATCAATCAAAGGTTTCATATATTTAAAGAAGAATGTCAGAAGCAGCACTTGAATATGTGCACCATCTGTGTCCGCATCTGTCATTATAATGACTTTGTCATAGTTTGCATCTTTAATTTCAAAATCATTTCCGACACCTGCACCAATCGTATGAATAATGGTGCTGATTTCTTCGTTTTTTAGAATATCTTCGAGCTTTGCTTTTTCTGTATTGATAACTTTACCACGTAACGGAAGAATCGCCTGAAACTTACGATCCCGCCCAAGTTTAGCAGAACCACCTGCTGAATCTCCTTCGACTAGGTAAAGTTCGTTACGGCTCGTATCCTTACTTTGTGCAGGTGTGAGTTTACCTGACAATAATGTTTCTTTACGTTTATTCTTCTTACCATTTCGCGCTTCTTCACGTGCTTTACGTGCAGCATCTCTTGCCTGAGCTGCTTTTACCGCTTTCTTCACTAATTTCTGACTTAATACTCCGTTTTCCTCAAAATAGAATGGAAGTTGTTCACTTAATACACTATCCACTGCACTACGCGCTTCACTCGTTCCAAGCTTCGACTTCGTCTGTCCTTCAAACTGCAGTAGATTCTCGGGAATCTTAACCGAAATGATTGCAGTCATCCCTTCACGAATATCATTACCATCGAGATTCTTATCCTTAGCTTTCAACTCTCCGATTTTTCTGGCATATTCATTGAATACTCGTGTGATAGCAGTCTTCATCCCAACCTCATGTGTACCACCATCTTTCGTTCTCACATTATTAACAAATGAAAGAACGGTCTCTGAGTACTGATCGTTAAACTGAAATGCGACTTCAATTTCGATATCATGTGACTTACCGCTAAACTTCGCCACTTCGTGTAACGTTTCTTTACCTTCGTTGACAAAGTT
Organism: Macrococcus sp. S115; assembly: GCF_030067655.1. Lineage (NCBI taxonomy): Bacteria > Bacillati > Bacillota > Bacilli > Caryophanales > Staphylococcaceae > Macrococcus > Macrococcus sp. S115. The sequence continues at coordinate 124,835 of NZ_JASJES010000004.1, forward strand.
GACAAAATCTTTTAATCCATCCTCGTAATAGAACACTTCCTGACGTTCCTCATTATTTCTAAGATCAGTGATCTTGATTTTAAGGTTGTTGAGTAGAAATGCAGATTCACGTAACCTTTCACTTAACGTATCAAAATTAAATTTAACTGTCTGTTTAAAGATAGATGGGTCAGGTTTAAATGTCACAGTCGTCCCTGTCTTTTTTGATTTCCCGATTTCTTCTAACGTTGTAGCGGGTACTCCACCATCTTGAAAGCGCTGCTTGAATATCTTTCCATTATTATATATTGTCACCTCGAGCCAGCTGCTTAAAGCATTAACAACAGAAGCTCCAACTCCGTGCAGTCCTCCAGTTGTCTTATAGCCCCCTTGACCAAATTTCCCTCCTGCATGCAGCACAGTAAATATTACCTCTGGCGTTGGCTTTCCGGTCTTATGCAGCCCTGTTGGCATACCACGACCATTATCTGTTACTGTTACAGAGTCATCTGCATTGAGAACAACGTTAATTTCATTACCGTGACCATTCAATGCTTCGTCAATTGAATTATCAAGAATTTCATATACAAGATGATGTAATCCTCTTGAATCCGTAGATCCTATATACATCCCTGGTCTTTTTCTAACTGCTTCAAGACCCTCTAAGACTTGAATGGATTCATCATTATACTGATTATTTGCCAAGTGCTTACCTCCTACAAACATACGTTCGAAAATTTATATACATTCATTATTTTAAATGAAACCCTTAAAAATGCAAGCTTTTACAAATCGTTATTATTTAAGTTTACATAATAATATTATTTATTTTTTATAATATTTTTCTACACAACTATTTTTGTATGCGTTATAATAGATATAGTTATGAATTACTATTAGTACCTACCCATAAAGGAGAAAAATTATGCAGATTGCATTATTACTAGCAATTGCCTATCTACTTGGTGCAATTCCAACAGGTTTGATTGTAGGCAAACTATTATTTAACAAAGATATTCGTAAGTTTGGCAGTGGAAATTTAGGTGCAACCAACACTTTTCGAGTATTAGGTAAGAATGCCGGTATATTTGTCACGATATTCGATGTTGCGAAAGGGGTTCTTCCTGCAATATTTCCAATTATATTTGACCTTGATATTCATGGTATATGGTTTGGACTTGCAGCAATAATTGGTCATGTTTACCCTATTTACTTGAAATTTAGAGGCGGAAAGGCAGTAGCAACAAGTGCCGGTGTGATTCTTGGAGTAAATCCATTGATCTTCCTTATCATCGCTGTAATATTCTTTGCCTTACTGTTTACAACACGAATGGTATCGTTAACAAGTATTTTGACGAGCATCGGAAACTTTATTACTACATTATTTTTCGAAGATATCATTTTGAAGATCATCTCATTTCTGATTATGTTGATTATTATTATTCGTCACAGCAGCAATATCAGGAGAATTATTTCAGGAACAGAGCCTAAGATACAGTTTAAAAAATAATATATCCCTTTTATAGCAGAATTAAAAATCCGAACACTGTAGTCAAACGATAGACTCCCCACAGTGTCCGGATTTTTATATTCCAACTTTTCTTAATTAAGCTGTATAATCAATTGATATTATCGTTATCATCAGATGAAAGTTCAATATATTTCTCATGCCATTCAGGATAGTAACGATCAAGTCGGATAGGGATTTCACTACCTCTTTTTATAACGACATGCGTTGTTCTACCAGTCGCTGCGATGGCTCCATCCTCTTTAACAATCTCGTATGCATAAATGGTCTTAAGCTTACTATATCGTTCAATCCATGTTCTTACAGTAATTGTCTCTGGATAAGTAATCGATTTCCTATATTGTACCGATACATCCACCACCGGAGAGATTAATCCTTCATCTTCCATCGCTTGATAGCTAAATCCTGCTTTCTTTATAAAATCCGTTCTTGCAACTTCAAACCAGATTAAATAGTTCGCATGATAGACGACACCCATCTTATCCGTTTCAGCGTATCGAACCTCAATATCTTTTTCTGTTATATACATTCATCTGACTCCTTATTTATACTATTGTATCTATCATACACCAGTTTCAATAAAAAAACAGGGACAAAAAAGTCCCTGTCAACCTATCACTCAGCTAATTTGCCTCGTAGCACCATTTGAAGGATACCACCGTGACGGTAGTAATCGAGCTCCACTTCTGAATCAAAACGAGCTAAAGCATTAAATTCTACTTGAGTACCATCTGTTTTAACTGCTGTTACCTTAACTTCATCACGAGGTTTAATACCTTCATGAATATCTACAGAGAACTTCTCACTGCCATCCAGACCTAATTTTTCTGCTGAATCCCCTTTTAAGAACTGTAAAGGTAGTACACCCATCATGACTAAGTTAGAACGGTGAATACGCTCGTAACTTTGCGCGATTACAGTTTTCACACCTAAAAGATTAGTACCTTTTGCAGCCCAGTCACGACTAGAACCCATTCCATAATCATTACCTGCTAATACAACCAGTCCTGTGCCATCTGCCTGATATTTCATACAAGCATCAAAGATAGGCATAACTTCACCTGTTGGCCAGTAAGTAGTATATCCACCTTCCGTACCAGGTGCAATCTGGTTTTTAATACGAATATTTGCAAATGTACCACGCATCATTACTTCATGGTTACCACGACGAGAACCATATGAGTTGAAGTCACGGATTTCTACGCCATTCTCACGCAGGTACTTTCCTGCTGGCGTATCTTTACCGATAGCACCTGCTGGAGAGATGTGGTCAGTTGTTACTGAGTCACCAAATTTACCCATAACGGCGAGATTTTCTAATGGTGCAATGCTTCCTGGTTCTTTTGATAAACCCTGGAAGAATGTTGGATTTTGAATATATGTTGAAGTTGGATCAAAATCATATAATGGTTGATCAGTAGACTCAATCTGGTTCCACATTGCATTTGAATTAAATACATTCTCATATTCTTTGCGGAATAATTCTGGTGTTACTACTGAATTTACTTCATTTTTAACTTCATCAATTGTCGGCCAGATATCTCTTAAGAATACATCTTTACCGTCATGTCCTTTACCGATTGGATCGTTTTGAAGATCGATATTAACAGTACCCGCTAAAGCATAAGCGACAACGAGCTGCGGTGAAGCTAAGTAGTTCGCTTTAACTAAAGGATGGATACGGCCTTCAAAGTTACGGTTACCTGATAATACAGATGTCACTAATAAATCTTCATTAGAAATTGTCTCTTCAATTTCAGGCAATAACGGACCTGAGTTACCAATACATGTTGTACATCCGTAACCTACAGTATTAAATCCTAATTGATCCAAGTACGTTTGAAGTCCTGAATCTTCTAGATATCCTGTTACAACCTTAGAACCCGGTGCAAGTGATGTTTTTACGTAGGCAGGGACTTGTAATCCTTTTTCTACTGCTTTTTTTGCAACAAGGCCAGCACCTAACATAACGTAAGGGTTTGAAGTATTTGTACATGATGTAATTGCTGCAATTGCAATATCACCCGTTGTCATTGTGATAGACTTTCCGTCAGCTAAAGTTGTTGTGGCAGTTTTGTCAAATTCAGCTTTATCTAAGCCGTGACCTTGGTTACCAGCTTTAGCAGTAACAGATTTAACGAATTCTTTTTTCATATTGCTTAATTTAATCAAATCTTGTGGACGTTTAGGTCCTGATAATGATGCTTCAACCGTAGATAAATCAAGAGTTAATGTATCAGTATATGTTGGATCTTCTTTATCTGTTGTAAAGAACATATCATTCTTCACTAAATATTCTTTAACGAGCTCGATATGTGCTTCATCGCGACCAGTCAAACGCATATAATTTAGCGCTTCTTCATCAACAGGGAAGAAACCACAAGTCGCACCATATTCTGGTGCCATATTGGCAATTGTCGCGCGGTCTGCAAGTGGTAAATTCACTACGCCCGGACCAAAGAATTCAACAAATTTTCCTACTACACCTTTTTTACGTAATTCCTGCGTTACACGTAATGCTAAGTCAGTTGCAGTTGTACCTTCAGGAAGCTCTCCAGTAAGTTTAACTCCAATTACTTCTGGTACTGGGAAGTATGAAGGTTGACCAAGCATACCCGCTTCAGCCTCAATACCACCAACACCCCAACCAAGCACACCGATACCATTAATCATCGTTGTATGAGAGTCCGTTCCTACTAAAGTATCAGGAAATGCAACTTGTTCACCATCTACATCACGCACATGAACAACGTTTGCTAAATATTCTAAGTTAACTTGATGCACGATACCTGTTGCTGGTGGTACTGCACGGTAGTTATCAAATGCTTTTGTCGCCCAGTTCAAAAATTGATAACGTTCTTTATTACGTGCAAATTCAAGCTCCATATTTCTTTGTAACGCTGTTTCGTTACCATATGCATCCACTTGCACAGAATGGTCAATTACAAGGTCCACCGGTACTTCTGGATTAATCTTTGTTACATCTCCACCTACATCATCCATCGCTTTACGAAGTGATGCTAAATCAACGACAGCAGGTACTCCTGTGAAGTCCTGCAAAATAACACGTGATGGCTTAAATGGAACCTCTGCGTTAGGATCGTTCTTCTTCCCCCACTTAACAAGATGTTTAATATGTTCTTCGTTAATCACTCGCCCATCGTATTGACGAAGAACAGACTCAAGTAACACACGGATAGAATAAGGAAGCTTCTTAACTTGTCCAAGCCCTAGTGATTCTAGTGACTTTAAACTGTAAAACGTAAAAGTCTTACCGTTTAACTCAAATGTCTGTTTTGCAGTTTGCTGTAAATTTGAATTCATATGTGTTCCCCCTATTTATTGATAAAGCCTTTACATATTCATTCTAATCAATATTTTATAAGAAGTAAATATTATCACATTCCAAATTAGCTATACTTAGCTATAAGTTTTACTTATAAAAAATACCTGTCGACAATTCACAATTGATTTGTCGACAGGTATTTTAAAATTTATTATTTTTGGTTATTTTGATTTTCTTGATATGATTTTCTGAATTTCTTATCAGGTTTTAACGTGAGGCCTATTCTCATACGTTCTGCATTGCCATCTTTATATAATGATAACAGCATCAGTATAAGTACAAACGAAAATGGAAAAGCTACGATGATCGCTGCACTTTGTAAGGCACTCAGTCCCCCAGCATATAAAAGTACCGCAGCAATAATTGACTGTGCCAGTCCCCATATCACCTTGATGTTGTTTGCGGGCTCAAGCGATCCATTTGTAGATTGCATACCCAGTACAAATGTCGCTGAGTCAGCTGATGTAATAAAGAAAGTACAAATTAGAAGTAATGCTATTAATGATAATCCCATCGCCATCGGCATATGCTCGAATATTGCGAACAGCTGTGTTTCAACAGCAAGGTCACCAATTTCAGGGAATTTCTTAAATATCTGTATCCCACTTACACCGAAGACACTAAACCACAGCATACTGATAATCGTAGGAACGAGTAATACACCGATTAAAAACTCTCGAATTGTTCGTCCTTTAGAAACTCGCGCAATGAATATACCAACAAATGGACTCCAGCTCATCCACCAACCCCAATAGTAGATTGTCCAGCCGTTCATCCACTCACGTTTCGACTGGTCTAAAGGTGCAGCATCAAAACTCATAGACAAGAAGTTCTGCAGCAAGTTCCCTAACGATGTTGAAAATATATTCATAATTAACACTGTTGGACCTAAAAAGAGAACTGCAACAAGTAATAATGTTGCTATCCCTATATTAAAATTACTTAAAATCTGTATCCCTTTTGATAGACCACTCCAAGCACTCATTAAGAATAATATAGTAACAACGACAATGATTATTAACTTTACGTTAATCGTATTTGGTACATCGAACAAGAAATGCAAACCACCATTGATCTGCTGAGCACCCATTCCTAATGAAACTGCAACCCCAACTACAGTTGCAAATACTGCAAGTACATCAATGATTGTTCCTAAAATACCATCTACTCTATCGCCAAGCAATGGTCTTAATGTCTTTGATAATAATCCCGCTTCACCTTTTCTGAATTGAGCATATGCAAGGCCTAAAGCGACTATTCCATATGTAGCCCATGCGTGAAATCCCCAATGAAAGAACGTATAGCGAAATGCATCCATCATCGCTTCATCTGACTGAGCATCAGCTGTTGGTGATTTTATAAAGTGGCTTAATGGTTCTGCAGCACCATAGAATACGAGTCCGATACCCATCCCTGCGCTAAATAACATCGCAAACCAAGATATTGTACTAAATTCTGGTTTATCTGATGGCTTACCTAATTTTAGTTTACCGATAGGGCTAAGAATCAGAAACAAACAGGCAAATACAAATATCGACGTAATCATTACATAATACCAACCGAAATATTTTGTAATGAATGCATTAATCTGGCTCGTAACCTCACCAAATCCCGACGGACTTATTACACCTAACAAAACAGTAATGATTACAAGTGATAACGCAATAAAAAATACAGGTGTCAATTTTTTTCCTGATGTCATAAAATACTCCTTCCAAATTAAAATTTTAAAAAACAGTTCTAAGTATAACAAACTATAATTAATTACACAAATAGAAACGTTTTTTCAAATCCTAATTTTTAAAGTAGGCAACTATAAATAATTTATGAAAATGAATTGATTTTTAAAATGTTACAATGTAAACTAAATATAGTAGGAGGTGACTATACATGTCTATATTAAAAGAATTCAAAGAGTTTGCTGTAAAAGGAAATGTACTTGATTTAGCTGTCGCAGTTGTTATTGGGGGTGCATTTGGTAAAATTGTTTCTTCATTAGTGGCTGATGTAATTATGCCGGTCATTGGTCTTATTTTTGGAAATACAGATTTTGCATCAAGCTGGGCTTATAAAGGAATCAAATACGGTGTCTTCATTCAATCAATCATCGATTTCTTAATCGTTGCAGGTGCAATCTTCTTGTTTATTAAACTTATCAATAAGATTACGCGTAAAAGCGACGTTGAAGAAGTTGAAGAAGCAGTCGAAGAGAATACAGTGTTATTAACTGAAATCAGAGACTTATTACGCTCCAAATAAAAAACTTCACCATCATGGTGAAGTTTTTTTATTTTTTATACGGTCCTTCTTCGATCATCGTTTTAACGTCTTCCACAATTTCTGACTTCGGAAATTTTTTATCTCCAGTATCTTTTCCCGCATAATCTTTTATTATCATCCCATTCTGATCAACAAGATAAAACGATGTACCATGTGTAGCCTGTGAGTTATTGGCTGTAGGTGGAACGACGATAGTTTTGAAGTTCTCTTCTGCAAACTGTCTGATAAACTTCTCATCATACTGTGTCACAGCTTTCCAAATCCCTTTTGGAGGATTATGCTGATTGATATAGTCACTAAGTTTCTTTGGCGTATCTTTCTTAGGATCGACACTAAAGCTGATGATGCCATAATCATCATGACTGACGCCATCCTTCTCAAGCTGATCGACAACCTGACTCATATTATAAGTCATGGGTGGACAGACTGTTTCACAGTTAGTAAAGATAAAATCCACTAGCCAGACCTTTCCTTTAAGATCTTTATTTGAAATTGACTTACCGGTTTCATCCGTTCCACTGAACTCAGTCATTGTATTGCCATATAAAGACTTTGGTTCTAATCTTGAATTACTGCACGCTGATATTATTAATGCTAAAAATAATATTAAGAAAATATTTAACTGCTTCATAGTGACCTCCTTATGTATTCATATAATACTATAGCAAACTGACTATCAATTAAAAGTCCATACTTCATATAAATTTGACATAGTTGTTACAATTACTTCAACTGAAATTCTGTATCACTATTAAAACCGTCAGTTCTAACCTTTAATATCGCAGGCATATTTTCCTGGAGCGATTGTACATGACTAATTATACCGATCAGTTTTCCGGTCTGCTGGAGTTCGATCAGAACTTCAATTGCTGTCTCAAGCGTATCACTATCTAAACTTCCGAAACCTTCATCAATGAACACCGACTCCAGATTGATTCCACCTGAAATCTGCATGACGTAATCACTTAAGCCTAGCGCTAATGATAAAGAGGCGATAAATGTTTCACCTCCAGAAAGCGTTGTAATATCCCTCACATTATTTGTGTGATAATCGAAGACTTCAATTTCAAGCCCACTTTTTTTTCTGGAGTGAACCTCCTTTTTCCTTACGAGCTTGTATCGGTTATGGGTCATCTGAAGTAACCTTTCATTAGCTAACAGAAGTATTTGTTCCAGATAGTATACGAGCACATAATTTTCGATTGATAGTTTTAAAGTATTCTTTCCGTTCAGTACTTCGAAAAGTCTGATCTCAGAACCTATATCCTCCATCTGCTTGACATAACTTTTATGTACTACTTCCAGCTGCATTATAATATTGTTCATCAGCTTTAACTGACTACGCTCATCATTGATTGCTTGTTCAAACGCTTTCGCTTTAGACGATAGCTCAGCATATTCATTTGACAGCTTTTCAATATCAGGGGCTTTTTTTCCGCCAATCAAATCCTCTAAGGTCTTTATCGTATTTTCATGAAAATGAATATCTTTATAATAACTTTCAACAGCACTCTGCAACGTTTCTAGTTCTTGCTCTATATCTTTGTCCATATATTCATCCACTATTTTATCCGATATATGAAATGAGTTTTTTGTTGATTCTAATTGGCTTAATAATTTTTCGTTATAGATAAGATGGGTATTATATTTATCCACGATATTCTCTTTTGATCGGATGAGTTCTGAACAAGAGGCAATCGTTTCGTTTAGATGATTCAGATGCTTATCATAATTTTCATAGAGATCCCTTTTCTCATCAAACTGAGCCTTGAAATCATCATAATTCTTAAACCCTGTGAATGATACAAATGTATGATATCGCTCTTTTTTACCATTGCGTTCATTGATCTTTTTCTCATTTGCATCGATAACGTCTTTTAAGGAGATAATGGAGGCTTTGTTATTTTTAAGTTCATTACTCAGGTCCTCGTACTCGTGATCGATATGATTTAAATGGTCATTGAGCGTTTCAAGTTTCTGCGTTAACATCTCTTGTTCATGAATAAGCAGTTCACCAGTATTTTGCATATCTTCATGTTTATAAGTAACTTTAAACTGCTCATATGCAAGTAACTTATCGGTGACTGCCTTCATCAACGCTTCAATCCACTCTATCTTAGTTGCATTGGCCTCTTGTTCACGTGACAACGTCATCCTTCTTTGTACAAGGTTATGGTATTCATGATGAACACCATCCGTTTTCTCGGTGACGATATGATTACACACCGGACAATTTTGACCTATTTTCAATTGTGCACGAATAGAGTCCACTGCATCAATATCCAGCAGATCATCTCCGAAATTAAAACGTTCGATAAGTGATTCACATGACAATAGTTCTTCTGTTAGCATGTCCTGATTTTCTTTAATCGCTTGCAATGCTTTATAATGTGAATCATATTCGTTGATCAATGAGATAATCGTTTCATTATCACGAATATGATTCTGAAGCTTCACCTTTTCTTCATATAATTTTGTCTTTTCTTGAATCAACGCTTCTAGGGAACTTTGAATGGTCTCATTTGCTTGATGTGTACTTGATAGCTTATCGCTCAATGCTGTCGTTTCATTTTTCAGTTCATTTAGCGTATTGACATCTTCTTCTAGACCATGGTATTTTTCATCGACAAATCTTTCCTGTTCTATTAATTGATGATTGAGCCGCTTCATTTCTTCATCATCTTGCATAACTTCGTTTAATGCACTTTTCAGTTGCTGAAGCTTATCCTTATTTTCACTAATCTGTTGTTCTTCATCCTTTTTTTGCACGCTTAAATGCGCATCATCTTTCTTCAATTTCTCCAGCTGACTGATACAGGAAAGGTAGGATTCGAACTGCACGAGTTGCTGAACCGTTTTTTGTGTATTCTCTATTTCTTCACGCTGTTCATATAACATTGCTAGCTGATGTTTATGCTGCTTGACAGATTGTATATTATTATTTAATATCTCCGCCGCTTTCAAGGCGTCTCCTTTAAGCTTCAGTTCATTTGATTTATCATTTAATTCTGATATGTTCTGTGAAAAGACCTTTTGTAACGCTTCGTAATACAAGTTAGCTGTACGGATCTGTTCGTCGTAAGTAACCATATATGGCGGAAACCCGACACCGAGCTGCTGTATATGGAATTCAATCTCTTTTTCCTTCATTCTTATAGCATCGATTTTATCATCAACATTCTCCTTTAATCGCTTGACCATCAGCTCAAGATGCTTCGTATCGAACAGTGTTCTTAATATCTCATTCTTACTTTCGCTATCTGATACAAGAAAATTTTTAAATTCCCCTTGCGGCAGTATAAGGATTTGTCTAAACTGATCTGCCTGCAGCTTGACGATATCTACAATCAGCTGGTTTGTCTCGGTCTTTTTATTGGTACTGATTAAGCGCTTCTCATTGTCATGGATTTCATAAACTTCTAATTTAGATGTGATCGGCGTCTTATTCCCTGCCTTTATGTGTGGTAAATTGCGAATAATTAAATATTGTTTATCCTTGATGGAAAATTGAAATTTAATCATCGTCTCTTCTTCATCGTATGCGTGTTTATTTCTCATCGCCTTATGATTTCTGGAAGAAGTGGACGCCGTGCCATAAAGGGCATACATCATCGCATCAAAAATGGTAGTCTTTCCTGAACCTGTCTTACCACTAATAAGAAAAAGTGTATGGTTATTCAGCTGCTTAAAGTCAATCGTTTCATTTTTAAATGGTCCAAAATGCTGAATCTCTAACTTAATCGGTCTCATCCATTAACCTACTTTCATTAATAAGCTGTTCTATTAATAACGTCTGCGTTTCATCCATCTCACTATCCGTCATATCTAAATAAAACTGTTTGACAAGTTCCAGATGTGAGAGCTGCTGTACTTCTCTTTGTTTATAATGAATATCCCTATTGTTTATCATTGGCTTTAATTCTAATAGATACGGATATACTTGCTTAAGCTTGAACATCGGATCATTGATATGCTCCATGTCACTTAACTCAAGCTTTAAATATGAATTCCTATCTACAGCTAACTTCATTTTAATTGCATCTCCAAACGTTCCAGTAGCATATTCCAGATCTCTCGGGGGTGACAATGTAATAAAACTAACCTGCTGCTTTTTAAGATCAAAAATTCTGTAACCCTTTCTTTGATGCACTTCATCGAACGAATATTTCATGATACTTCCACTATAGAACACTTTTTCATCACGTATTGCGTCAGGTGTATGAAGATGTCCGAGCATTACATAATCGAATGCATCAAAAAGCTTGAGCGAGACATTCTCTATTGTACCTACGATGATTTCTCTTTCGGACTCAGTTGTCATACCTCCTGTAACAAATAGATGGCTTACTAAAATGTTTATTCTGCCTTTATCGATACGCTGTTCAATTTGTTCAATGATTCTCTTATATGTATCATGATGCGTGCGAATACTATCGTCTTCAAAGTAGTGTCGTGCAACAACCGGTTCTACGTAAGGGACAAGATAAAAGTCAACTCCATCGATCGAAACCGGATTCAAAGCATCATCAATTGTAGTGCCGATATGCATCTCATGCCCTTTATACCAAGCCTTACCATAGCCAAGACGTTCTGCGCTATCATGATTACCACTGATCAGCAGTACAGGAATTTTCTGCACCTGGTTCACTTCATAGATAAAGGTTTCAAACACCTTCATTGCCTCCCTGGAAGGGATTGAACGATCATAGATATCTCCAGCAATCACTAATACATCAATTGACGCTTCCCTGATATCTTGAACCAGCCTATTCAATAATATCGATTGCTCTTCTAATAAATTCTGCTGATTAATTGTCTTGCCAATATGCAAGTCCCCTAAATGCATGATTTTCATGTGCTCACCTCATACATCATTATACTAAAAAACACATCTCATTGCTGAGATGTGCTGATAATGACAGGGAGATCATTATTATTTATTTTCAAATAAAATCTGTTCCGTACGATCAATTAGTTTTGCAGATTTAATCGCTTTTAATGCACCTGAATTTGTCGTGATATAATTTTGACTGATCAAAGATTCCATTACTTGTAATACCTCTTCAGATGTCACCCCTTCTTTAGGTCTTATGATTGACATCGTATAATTCTTTCCGATTTCTGTAACAAAATTAAGCTGAAGTGTTTTCATCTTATCTCTCCTTTCTTAAATTTTTATATTTCTTTCTTTTCAATCTTATTCACAGATACATAAACCTCACCAGTAAGTCTTGAAACTAATAGCGCAAAAGCACGCGCTTCTTCATCTGTGATGTTCAGAACGACCTGATTGAATCTACGTGTTTTCATAATAGATTTACCTTCTTCTGTAACTTCTTTAACAAAAGCAAGCTCGAGAATAACATCCTTTATCATTGTTTCACCTCCTTTACGCTATATATATCGTCATATCTTTATTAGATAGACATTACATTTTCAGTTCTATATAATATGTGATGAGGTGATGACGTGAATGAATGGTTTATTATTTTAATTTTTTTATGGACAATACTCTTTATGGGGTTGCTTACTATCGGTGGGTTCTTTATGTTCAGAAAGTTTCTAAAGAGGCTGCCGAAAGACGATGGTAAAAGTGAACTGGACTGGCAGGAATACTATATCAATAAAGCCCTTCCGTTATGGAATGACGATGCACGCAACCTTCTGAATGAACTTGTCAGCCCTGTACCAGATTTGTTCAGACAAGTTGCTAAGGAAAGAATCGCCGGACGAATTTCGAAGATTGCACTTGATGAAGGTGCAGAAGATATTGAACTTGATCATATTTTAAGGGGATATATCATTGCGACTCCAAAACGCGATCATCCTTTTATGAAGAAAAAACTCAATCAATTGAATATTGACTATACGCCATATGAGCATTATTTTAAATATGCTGATGACGAAAAGCAGAAGTTCTCAATCTTCGAGCATTCTGAAATCGCAAAAAAATAACAGCAGTGAGCTAATGCTCACTGCTGTTATTTATTGTACGCGCAATTTTCATATACTTTCTATACATCACAATACGCCACGGGACTATCATACTGAAGGCTAGCAGGAAGAACATTCCTGCTAGTTGACCCGGATGTATTGAACTGCTCAGGAAAAATTTCATTGCTGAGCGGATGACAAGAAGAGATATGAGAATCAAAGGAAATAATCTAGATCGTTTCATATATATCTGCTGGTCTTTCACTTCAAAATTTGATGTAAAAATTAAAAATATGGAAAAAAACATCCCTACAACTACAGCTTCTATTATCTCCATAGTTGTCAATCTAAAATAGGGAAATATGTACATAAGTGCACCTGTAGACATAAAAAATGGCGGTAAAATAATCTTCTTAACATTCGTCGGATAATTCTGTGCTTTCATCCTGACAACAATAACAGCCATACCCATAAATAATGCAACAAGCATAGAAACGATAAAATACATGATTTAACCTACTTTCAACTAAAGTACTGATTGATAACCGTCAGCTTATCAAAGAATAGCAATAAGCCCATGATTATCATTATAACCCCTCCAACTTTAGTTAACAACTGACTATATTTCTTTAGTACATTAATTTTAGTGATAAAGAATGTCAGCAGGAAAAAAGGAATACAAAATCCTAATACATACATAATCATATATATAAGCGCGAGTGATTGATTTACAGCTGCCATAGAAAAAATTACACCAATAATCGGACCCATACAAGGCGTCCAGCCAGCAGCAAATGCAATACCTACTAAAAACGACCCTAAAAATCCTGCTGGTTTATTTTTAAATTCGAATTTATGGTCTTTCATCAATAGTTTAGGATTAAAGATACCTAAAATGATCAATCCGAATATAATGCAGAGCAATCCACCGAGCATACGTATTGTATTGTCATATGACAGTAAAAAGTCCGAAAATATCCCGATACCGACACCTAGAGAAATATAGACGACTGAAAAACCTAGTAAAAAGAATATCGTATGTAACAGTGCATTTCGATTCAACTTCGAATCTTGCAGATCATTATAACCAACACCGGTGATATAGGATAAGAATGCTGGATATATCGGTAATACACATGGAGACACAAAGCTTAATAAACCTGCACCAAATGCAACCGCTATCGTAATATCATTCATCAAAAAAAACCTCCATTCCATTCTATTTTAGCAAATATTCACTTCAAATTAAGATGATTTTTATGAATTAAATGTGACAAAAAGTTGATAAAAAATAAATAATAATTGAATAAAATATGATATATTTAAATAAATAACGAGGAGGAAGTTCAATGAAAAAACCGATAGTGTCAATTAGCATTATGCTGGGTCTGATTAGTCTTACAGCCTGTAATAGAGAGAGTCCACCAGAGATTACTACTTCAGTTAGTGATGAACCTTCTAATGAAATAATACAGCACCATAAAATAAAGCCTGATAATAAATTAACTGAAAAAGCAGAGAAAAAAATTACAGCTGTCAAAGAACGCGTAAAATCTACTGAAACAGCGGTTGATTCCGAAACCGTTACTACAGAAGTACCTACAACTGAAGCACCAGCGACTGAAAGCCCATCAACAGAAGCACCAGCAATCGAATCTTCTGAAGAAGCGGCTACAGAAGCACCGGTTATTGAAGCACCAATACAAGAAGCACCTGTAGAACCACTTCCTGAACAGACATATCCTGCTGAACAGCAGCCAGTTACTCAGGAACCACCAACAGAACAAGCAACTGATATTCCTGTTACTGAAGAAATAGCTGAACCTGAGACAACAGATTCTGCTGAAACTCTTCCTGCTGAATCTACAGAACCAGTCCAATAAATGATTTTAAAAATTAAAACATTAAGACCCGTGAGTGATTCATACAATCATTCACGGGTCTTGGCGTCTCATTAAAGACCTTTATTTATTTAAGATTTTGATTCATATTTCTATTCATCATCTGCATCATTTGATTAATTTTCTTTTGAGATGGTTTCTGACCCATTTGCATCATCATCATACGAAGCATTTCTTCATTGATCGGTGGATTTTTCTTCAAGTAATCCATCATATATTTTCTTGCCAGGAAGAATCCTAAAGCAGCACCTGCTGCTAATGCAAGTAGTACAATCAATATCCAAATCCAAGTAGCCATTTGTTCACCCACTTTCTTATACCATTAAAATTTTACTAAAAACAAACTTTTTTTTCAATATGTTTTCTATAAATAATAAAAGGCTGATATACAGCCTTTTATTTACTTCATATTCAAAATGTTATTTACAACATTTTCTACAGTAAATCCATATTTCTCCATAACTAATTCTCCAGGTGCACTTGCACCAAATTTATCAATACCAATTACAAGTCCATCCAGACCAACGTATTTGTACCAACTATCAGAAGCAGCCATTTCAATTGCAACACGCTGCTTAATTGAAGATGGTAATACTTCTTCTTTGTATGATTTATCTTGTGCATCAAATTTTTGAGTGTTCGGCATTGATACCACTTGAACACCTTTACCTTGTTTTTCTAACACTTTTGCTGCATCAATCGCTAAATTCACTTCCGAACCAGTTGCGACTATTAATATCTCCGGATGCTCAGACTGATATACAACATAACCACCACGTGCAACTCCCGCTTCTAGTTTGTCCTGTTCAATATCAATCGCAGTTAAGTTCTGACGCGTAAGGACAAGTGCAGTCGGTGCATCAGTTGATTCAAGCGCAATTTTCCAGGCGGCACGGCTTTCAT
Organism: Macrococcus sp. S115; assembly: GCF_030067655.1. NCBI lineage: Bacteria > Bacillati > Bacillota > Bacilli > Caryophanales > Staphylococcaceae > Macrococcus > Macrococcus sp. S115. The sequence goes on from NZ_JASJES010000004.1 coordinate 140,706, forward strand.
TACCATCGGCCGGACGAATCACATTTAAGTTAGGAATCGCTCGTAAACCAGCCAGCTGCTCGATTGGTTCATGTGTCGGCCCATCTTCACCAACTGCTATTGAGTCATGTGTAAATACATATGTGACTGGTAAGCCCATTAACGCTGATAATCTTACTGCCGGCTTCAAATAGTCACTAAACACAAAGAATGTCGCACCGTATACTTTAAGCCCACCGTGAGCAGCCATACCATTTAAAGCAGCACCCATTGCAAACTCTCTGACACCAAACCAGATATTCTTTCCTTCAGGCGTTTCAGCCGAAAAGTCTTCTGTATCTTTAACATTTGATTTATTAGAAGATGCTAAATCTGCAGATCCCCCAAAGAATGAAGGAACTGTTTTTGCGATTGCCTGGATCATATCACCACTCGTTGCACGGGTAGCAGCTGATGTACCAGCCTCATATACCGGTAAAGCCTCCGCATAGTCAGAATTTAATTCACCAGCTATCGCTTGTCTAAGCTGTTGTGCTAGTTCAGCATTTTCTTTTTCTAATTGCGCAAATTTCTCATTCCATAACTGCTCTTTTTCATTTGCACGTTTTAGCATCGTCTGCTGGAATATTTCATAAACGGCTGGATCTACATGGAATTTCTTATCTGCCTCTAAACCGTATGCTTCAAATACAAGCTTACGCTCATCTCCTCCTAATGGAGCCCCGTGGATGCCATTCGTTCCTTGCTTATTCGGAGAACCATAACCAATAATTGTCTTAACTTCAATGATCGTAGGTCTATCACTTGATTTCGCTACTGAAATAGCTTTATCAATGGCTTCCATATCATTACCATCGGACACTAAAATATGTTCCCAGCCATAGCTTTCGAAACGCCCTTTAACATCTTCAGAGAACGCTTTATTCAGCTCTCCATCTAAAGAGATATCATTCGAATCATATAAAGCAATTAATTTATTAAGTTTTAAGTGACCTGCAAGACTTGCAGCTTCGTGTGATATACCTTCCATCAAGTCTCCATCTGAAACTAATGCATACGTATAATGATCAATAATATCTGACTGCTGATTGAAAGTTGCAGCAAGATGTTTTTCTGCCATCGCCATACCGACACTCATCGCAAATCCTTGCCCTAGTGGCCCTGTTGTGATTTCTACACCTTTAGTATGACGGTATTCTGGATGTCCCGGAGTTTTAGAGTCCCATTGTCTAAACTGCTTAAGTTCCTCTATTTCTAGTCCACCAGAAACATGCAGCAATGAGTATAACAAAGCCGAACCGTGTCCTGCTGATAGTACAAATCGATCTCTATCGAAGAAATGATGTGATGACGGATTGAAATTAAGATGACGTGTCCATAAAGTGTAAGCCATAGGTGCCGCACCCATAGGTAACCCCGGATGGCCCGAATTCGCTTCCTCAATCTGATCGATACTTAAAGCTCTAATACTATCTACTGCCAATTGATCTTTTTCATTAAACATATAAATGCTCCCATCTACAAAATTTATTTTCTGATATTATTTAATCTTTGAATGTCTTTCACCTTGTCAGGTGTTACATCATTACCTTCAGGGTCTATGACGGTCGTGTTCTCAATCGTTTTCTTGAAAGACTGTCTGAAGGACTGTAAATATTCTTTACGTAATAAAGTCTGTTCTTTACCTTCTTCCTCCGTAAGACCTGCTGTCTTTTTCTTCTGAGCTAGTTCATTAATTCTCTTCATCTTATTTTCATCTAGCATAACTCTCATTCCTTTCATTATAAAGATACCAAAAAAAACGAGTGAAACCAACTGGCTACACTCATAATACATTAAATATTTTAATTAATTTACAACACCAAGTACCTCACCATTGGAAACAGGATCATGATAAGAATCGGAATGCGGTAATCTGCCATTGTCTTGTTCTCCTATCTGTTCGGTAAATCCAGGTGCTTCATTATAATAAATAGCTTGCGATTGTTCTATATAAAGTACCGAAAAAAGCGTAATCATTAAAAACAAGATACAATATAGTATAAATTCCTTAGAAATTCTAACGGTCATATCAAATTCCTCCTAGAACATTTGTTTGTATTCACACTTTATCAGAACGTGTGTTCTATGTCAATAAAAATACGAACAAATGTTTGTTACATGCGAACGTGTATGCTATAATACGTGTAACACCACATATAAGGAGTGTTTAAAATGAGAGAACTCACTAAAAGACAAGAAGAGATATATGATTATTTAAAACATATTGTATCAACTAAAGGATATCCACCGAGTGTAAGAGAGATTGGAGAAGCTGTCGGACTTGCCTCAAGTTCGACTGTGCACGGCCACCTTTCTCGTCTCGAGGAAAAAGGCTATATTAAACGAGATCCAACGAAGCCCCGTGCCATTGAGATTATACACGGTGAAAATTCACAAGATTATTCTGAGGCTACAATTCATGTACCGGTTATCGGAAAGGTTACTGCAGGGGTCCCGATTACTGCAATCGAAAATGTTGAAGAATACTTTCCATTACCTGCACACTTCACTTCTAGCCATAACAGTGACATATTTATTTTAGAAGTCGTTGGGGAAAGTATGATTGAAGCGGGCATTCTTGATAGAGATAAAGTAATTGTAAGAAGACAGTCCATCGCAGAAAATGGAGATATTATCGTTGCGATGACAGATGAAGATGAAGCGACAGTTAAACGCTTTTTCAAAGAAAATAATCGTTACCGTCTACAACCCGAGAATCTGACAATGGAACCGCTTTACCTTGATTCAGTCACTGTTCTTGGTAAAGTTGTAGGTCTATTCAGAGAATTTTAATATTAGGCCATACGTTTTGCTACATGTATATAATTTTTAATACCAATATCACAACACCCGAGCCAGTTAGAATAAAACTTTTCTAACTGGCTCGGGTGTTGTAATATTATTTATCAATTGGATCCTACTTGCCTAATATCGTTTTAACTTGTTCAAGTATATCTTTTTCATTTTTCTTCTCTGTTGTTTCCATGTTACTATCCCCTTAAATAATCTATCTTTACTATACCCATAATACTATATGTTAAACATTTTAGTATATCATTGGAATAATCTACATCTATTTGCTATATTTAAAAAAAGGAGTGATAGATAATGAAAAAACGTCTTACAAGGTCAACAACTGATCGCTATGTTGCTGGAGTTCTTGGTGGTATTAGTGAATATTTTAATATTGATTCTAAAGTAGTTCGAATCACATTCATTTTAGTCTCATTTTTTACAGCGAATATACCTACATTTACAATCTATATCCTACTCGCCTTATTTATGCCAAAAGATACAGATGTTCTGGATAACTACTAAATAGAGCTGGAAGCCTTCACCCTGCTCTATTTTTTTCTGTTTGAAAATCCGAATAATGCTAATCCACCAATCAGTAGTAGAAGCGTTACTTGATCATTCAATATTTGGAATCCATATCTTAAGACAAATAATAGCAGTACATAGCTAAAAATCAAAGTTAGTTTCATATAGACAAATTCCTCTTTCAATATATTTAAATTCATTCTACCATAAATTTAAAATTTACCATTGACGAATCATGTGGGTTGAAGTAATATTTAAATCGTAATAATTACGATTGGAGAATACATATGAAAACACAATTGATTATCGGTACAACTGTCTCACTTGCTATATTGCTCACTGGATGTAGTGACACCACTGAAGATAAAGCAGCTGTAAAAAAAGAACAGAAGATTGAACATCATAAAGACAAACAGGTACATAGTCACAAACATGAACATCATCTGACAGATTCAGACAAAAAAATCTACGAAGGGTATTTTGAAGATGACGCTGTAAAAGACAGGCGGTTAACAGACTGGGAAGGTGACTGGCAGTCTGTGTATCCCTTCTTAAAAGATGGATCTCTTGATAAAGTATTCGAACATAAAGCGGAAGATCAGAATAAGTCGAAGAAAGAAGTAAAGGAATACTATAATAAAGGATACGAGACTGATGTCGCCCATATCAAAATTGGTGAAAAAGACATCATCTTTACAAAACAAAATAAAAAACATCGTGCTAAGTATGAATATGATGGCAAAGAGATTCTGACTTATGAAAAAGGAAATCGCGGCGTTAGATACATATTCAAAAAAGTATATGGAGATAATGAGGCACCCAACTATGTGCAGTTCAGCGATCATATCATCGCTCCTGAACGTGCACTTCATTTCCATATCTATATGGGGGATGATCGTAAAGCACTCCTAAAAGAACTTGAAAACTGGCCAACATACTATCCTGATGACCTATCTGCTAGAGAAATACAAGAAGAAATGCTGGCACATTAAAAAGAAGAGAGGATGACGAGAAATTAATATTCCCTGTCATCTTCTCTTCTTTTTAATCGTATTTAACCGTTATCAAAGTCTATTATATCCATATATTAAAGGTATGCATAAACAATATTATTGCCGTCAACAATACAAATAATCCAGTATAGAGCATTCGCATCTTTATATGTCCAATCAGCATACTCATGTATAAACCAAGAAGTGTAAGAACATAAAGCAGCAGGCGGACATAGAGATTAATCTGTCCCCTTCCGTGTATCGAAGGAAGAAAATATAACAGCAGAATACTTGCGGTAAAAATTAATATTACAATTTTCTTATACATAAATTACCTCACATTACCATCACATTGAAATAATGACCATCAAGATCCGTGAATATAAACCCATAATAACCATTTTTTACCGTAGGCTTACTTACTGCATTTCCGCCCGACTGAACAATACGTTCATATAACTCATCGACATTGTGTTTTTCAGGCAGATCAAAGGAAATGATAATCTCAGGGTGATCAGCGTAACCTTTTAATGGTGTCTGCATAAACTGCTCAAGTATATCCTGCTTAAATATACATATCGTATTATCACCAATTTTAAAGGCACCTAATGTTTCATTGTTACTTCGTTCATCAATGATTTCAAATCCGATATTACGATAAAAGTTTAGAGCACGTTCAACATCAGTAACAGCAAAATTTAACCAGTAACTTTTCATAATATCTCCTAATGTAGATTGATTAAGGGCACACTTGATTTTATCACTTGATTGGATATAATCAGCTGTTTTAATTCATCAGCGATATCAAGCTGATCGAGGTAATCAAAATCAAGCCACGCATATGGATGTCTTACTTTAAATTCAGATTGATTGCGTGTATTGAAAACAAAAGCAGTATCATTAACCATCGTCTCAAAAATCAATCCTTTAAACGGCTTTTTCTCCTCAACAACAAACAAGATACCTCCTACTTTGATTTCTTTATTTAACTTACGCGCAAATTGCTCAGCAGTCTGTTTAATTGTATATTGACCTTTTTTTACGACACCTGGTAATTTCATTCGCTTGTTGCCATTGTCTTGAATCAATATTTTATCTTCAGTCGTGATTAAAAGTGATGCAGTTATTTTTTCTTTCATGATTTACTCCTAGATCATAATTTCATTTTATTATATCAAACATATGACATAATAAAAATTATAACATAAAAATAAGGCTAAGACTTTTTATGGCCTTAACCTTTCTAATTAAGCATGTACTACCAGCTCGATTTTTTTATACCAGGTAGCTGTCCTTTATGCGCAAGTTCTCTTAGTGCGATACGAGAAAGTCCGAATTTACGATAAACGCCTCGCGGTCTTCCTGTAATATGACATCTGTTCGTAAGTCTTGAAGGTGATGAATCTCTTGGTAACTTGCTTAAACCGACGTAATCTCCAGCAGCTTTCAACGCTGCTCTTTGTTCTCTATATTGTTCTACCAGCTGCTGCCTTTTTAGTTCTTTTGCTATTTTTGATTTTTTAGCCAAAATATCGCTCCTCCTATTTATTTAAAGCTTCATCAATAGCTTTGACATTATCTTCCATTAATTGCTGATACGTAATATTCCCTTTATCGTCTTTTGTTAATACAGCCATATTGTGAAACCTTACCGTTTTTGCATTCGTTTTATTCTTAATAATATCTGTCGTTTTGGATGGTATATTCTGCTCATATAAAATCACCGATGCTTTAGACTTTTCAATATTATTAATCATATTGATAATATCACTTTGGGAAGGTTCTTCATTGTTCATACCAGATACACCTTCTTGCATAAATCCATAGCGGTGTGCAAGATAACCTAATGAATCATGAGAGATATATACCGTATCATGTTTTTTATTCTTCGCAATATCTTTCATCTTGTTATCAATGGCATCAAGATCTTTGATCAGCTTGTTATAGTTCTCTTCATAGGCCATCTTATGCTTTTTATCTTTAGCAACGAGCTCATCTTTTATCGTCTTTGCAAAAGATTTATTAAACACTGGGTCTAGCCATATATGCGGGTCATGTACGCCATGATTATGATCTTCATGTTCATCACCATGTTCATGTTCATCACCATGTTCATGTTCATCACCATGTTTATGTGATTCACTGGCAAGCAAATCAGATTCTTTGATTTCATGTACTAATGACACGACTTTAGTTTTATCTTTTGCAATATTAGCAATCTTAGCACCAACCGGGTCCAAGTCTTTACCTGAATAGATAAAGATATCAGATTTCGCTACACGTAAAGAATCTTTTTGTGTAGGCTCAAAAGTATGGATATCGATTCCTTTCGGATAAATTGATTGCACCTCAACGTGCGATCCACCAATTTGCTCAATAATACTCTTATATGCAAATACTGTCGTATAGACCTTTAGTTTACCCTCCTTTTGAACTGTATCTGCTGAACCACAAGCCGATAACAGCATCACTACCATTACCACTAATAGTGAAAAATACTTCTTCATTTCATCATCTCCTATTTCGTAATCGTTACGTTTTAATATTCTATACTTCTTTATTTACAAATGCAATAGATAGAAGCAAGATTATCTGAAGAATTATCTTTTTGATTTTTTACTTTACAAATGGTCATAAAAGCGATAACATATTAAAACGTAATGATTACGAATTGGAGGTTATACATTTGAAAGTCCCTATTACGGTATTAAGCGGATTTCTAGGAAGCGGGAAAACAACATTGCTTAATCATATATTGATGAATAACGAAGACAAACGCGTTGGTGTCATCGTAAATGACATGTGCGAGATTAATGTTGATGCTGACCTAGTAAATATGTCACGTACCGATGAAAAGATGATACAGTTACAAAATGGTTGTATATGTTGCACGTTACGAGAAGATTTGCTGGTTGAAATTAATAAGCTCATTACAACTTCAGAATTAGATTATATTGTTATTGAATCTACTGGCATCTCTGAACCTTTACCAGTAGCTCAAACGTTAACATTAAACGATGAAGTGCTAGGTATAAACTTAAGTGACAATACAGTGTTAGATACGATGGTTACAGTTGTTGATGCGAACAGATTCTGGGATGATTATGCATCAGGTGAATCGCTGCTTGAACGCCAGATGGCAAATGATGAGCATGATACACGTGAAGTCATTGACTTATTAATTGATCAAATTGAATTTGCAAATGTTATTCTATTAAATAAAACGGATTTAGTGCATGAGGAAGATGTTAAGGAACTACGTGCATTAATCCATCAGTTAAACCCGGATGCACTAATTTATGAGACAGATCACTCAAAAATCCACATGGATAAAATTTTAAACACGAAGTTATTTGACTTTGAAAAAGCATCTCAAAGTGCCGGATGGTTAAAAGAATTAAACGATGAGCATACACCGGAAACTGAAGCGTATGGTATCGGCTCATTTGTATATAGAAGAAAGCGCCCTTTCCATCCTGAACGTTTTATGCATTTCCTAGAAAACTTTTCATTAGATGTTATACGTTCAAAAGGATTCTTCTGGTTGGCATCCCGTAATGATATGTGTGGATTAATCAGCCAGGCAGGTAACTCGATGCAGATTCAAGGTGCTGGTGAATGGATTGCAACGTTAAGTACGGATGAGATAGCTCTGGAAATGATAGAAGATCCTACACTTAAGGAGAGATGGGATGCATTCGGTGATCGCCAGACTGAAATCGTTTTTATCGGAATCGAAATGAATCAACAGCAAATTGTATCTGACCTTGATCACTGTTTATTAACAGACGAAGAAATGAAGATGGACTGGACAATATTTAATGATCCTCTGCCTCAGTTTACGGTAGCAGAAACAAATCCTGATATCATATTAGACTAAAACAAATGAATTTATAGGAGTGAACAAAATGAGAGTAAATATTACTTTAGCTTGTACGGAATGTGGCGATAGAAACTATATCACGAAGAAAAATAAAAGGAATAATCCTGAGCGTCTTGAATTGATGAAATACTGTCCAAGATTAAAAAAATACACCTTACACCGTGAGACAAAATAATAATTATTAACAATTTTTCTGGACTACGAAGAGTCAACACTTATTTTCATAGTCCAGTTTTTACTCGCATTTACACTTTAACGTTTAAAAGCATAAACGCATTAAAACTTTTTCTTGATAAATTTTCTTAATTATCTTACAATAGGGATTATATTTTTAGGAAGATAGGTGATTATATGGAACATAAGAAGATGGATAGAGATTTAAAGACTCGCCATATTTCAATGATAGCAATCGGAGGTTCGATTGGTACAGGATTATTCATGGCAAGTGGTGCAGTTGTTGCACAAGCTGGACCCGGTGGTGCATTAGTCGCATATGCTGTTATCGGTATTATGATTTACTTTTTAATGACAGCACTTGGAGAACTCGCAACATTTTATCCCGTGTCTGGTGCATTTAATGCTTATGCAACCCGTTTTATTGATCCAGCTGCAGGGTTTACAGTTGGTTGGTTTTACTGGATTATTTGGAGCTTAGTAACAAGTGTCGATATATTATCTGCTGCTAAAGTCCTAAGTTACTGGGAGATGTTCGGTGGCATTCATCCTTTTATATGGAGTCTTATTTTTCTAGCATTGATTTTCATGTTGAATGCATTTTCTGTTAAATCTTTCGGAGAAGCTGAATACTGGTTCAGTATTATTAAAGTAGCAACCATCTTCTTATTTTTGATCATGGGGTTATTACTTATTTTTGGAATTATTGGTGGTGAGCCTATTGGATTTAAAAACTTTACGGTTGGTGATGCCCCTTTCCATAATGGTATATTCGGATTACTGGGAGTATTAATTGTCGCTGGATTCTCATTTGGTGGAACTGAAGTCGTGGCTGTTACAGCGGGCGAGTCTGAGAATCCAAGTGAATCTATGCCAAAAGCAATTAAGCAAGTCTTCTGGAGAATTTTATTGTTCTATATCGGTTCTATATTTATTATTGCTTGTATTATCCCATATACAGATCCTCAGCTCATTAATGAGAATAGCGATGTGTCTATGAGCCCATTTACTATCGTATTCGATAAAGTAGGTATCCTGTTTGCTGCTTCTGTAATGAATGCAGTGATATTAACTGCTGTGCTTAGTGCAGGTAACTCTGGATTGTACGCAACAAGCAGACTATTATTATCATTAAGTCAGGATAATAAAGCACCGAGGTTTGTTGGAAAACTAAATAAAAATAATATGCCATTTAATGCATTAATAGTAACAACAGGTTTCGTTATACTCACATTAATCTATGCAAACATCAATGCAGGAGGTTATTTCAAACTATTAAACATGGTGGGATCGCTTGTTCTAATCGTATGGCTTATCAGTATAATAAGTCATATGCGTCTAAGAAATGCAATTATAAAACAAAATAAAGATATCGACGCTTTACTTGCATATAAAGCACCCTTATTCCCATTAGGACCGATTATCGTAATTTGTACCATTATTTTCTTGTTAGTTGGTCAGTCATTTGGGGATATTAAGGCGATGAATTATGTTAAGGTCGTTGAATCATATATTCCTATTATCGTTGCAATCATAACTTATTTTAGCTATAAATTAGTTAAACGTACAAAAGTCATTAAACTTGAAGATATCAATCTTGAAAAGCATACGTTATAAGACAACAACCCTATACATTGTATAGGGTTTCTTTGTATAATATGTATAAAGGAGTGGTGATAATGAGTAATGGACAAATTAACCTATTTGATGACGTACTAAAAACTGATGAAAAATTTGTAATTGTAGTGCAGGGTGTCTATGAAAAACATAACCAGATTATTAAAAAGATTTTACGTGAATATCCAGGACTAGATCGCACAGCAATGATCCGATTATTCGACCATCTAAAGGATACGTACCTTTATGAGCCGTTTGAAGACGATATGGTATTCTACGATATTACTGTCTATACAAATGAAGATTATGCTGCTGATAATATATTTGCACATACAAAAAGACATCGCAATGCTTCAGAATGGACACATACAGCAAAATAATTGTTGCTGCTTGTCAAAAAAGAGGCCAGAAAATTCTGACCCCTAGATTTATCAAGATTATAACATCATTGCTTCGTACTCCATAGATTACATAATTTTCAAGATGCTTCATTATCATCAACATATCAATGAAGCATCATTTTTTATATAGATATGTTTCTATTATTTGTGCGATTCCATCCTCATCATGACTGAGTGTGATGACATCTGCAGCTTCTTTAATCGTATTATTCGCATTCCCCATCGCCACGCCCAGTCCTGCAAATTCAAGCATATCTTTGTCATTATTGCTGTCACCAAATGCAATAATTTCTGACTGCTGAATTCCAAGCTGCTCCGCCAGACGTTGTAACACCTTTCCTTTTGAAACATCACGATGCATAAATTCAAGGAAGAATGGCTTTGAGGTCGTAGCGTGGATGTCAGAACCAAAACTTCCTTCCAGCTGCTTGTTTAAAACCTCAATATGTTCAATATCTCCGACGCCCATCACTTTAGGCACATCTTCTGTAATGACAGTTTGCAGATTGTCTACTTTAATCATTTCTAAACCTGTAAGTTCACCTTCTACTTGTTCGTAGGCTGACTGACCTTCATAATAAATTGTGTTGTCCTTATATGTCAGTGCCATTACATTTTCCTTTCTTAAAAATCGTAAAATTTCACTAAAATGCGCTTGCTGAACATATGTTGCATCTACAACTGTGCGATCATTCATCCTTGTTACAACAGCCCCGTTATAGCTGATAATATAGGATTGATGTGTGTCCAGCTGTAGTATTTCTGCTGCATCTATCATGCCACCTGTCGGCCTGCCGGATGCCAGCACAACCATAGCACCATTATTCTGTGCCTCTATCAATGCCTTGATCGTTGAAGGCAATATTTCGTTCTTAGATGATAGTAATGTATCATCCATATCGAGCACTATCAGTTTATAGTTCATTTTCTCACTCCTAAAAATTGATAGTATTAGTTTACCATACGACCTTCTTTTTCAAAGGTAATTACGCCTTCCTGATCGGGTTCTATGCTTTTTACGTCACAGTCGGGTAACTTTAGTAGATTGAAACGATTTTCATCATACTGCTTAGGATGAGATACAATAAAGATCGATGGCCCTGCCCCACTTAAAAATGCAAAGCAGTCCTCAGTGATAACATCCTTCACCATCTGATAATGCGGCACAAGGTGTGCACGATACTGTTCGTGATAAAGATCACTTGTCATCATCTTCCCCATTGTCCTATAATCTTCAGAGTAAAGTGCTGCTATAAGCATATTACCTATTGCACCTGCACGAACTGCATTTTCAAACGATATGTGGTCGGGAAGGACATTTCTTGATGCTTCAGTTTTCAGTTCATAATTAGGAACTACAACCATGATCGGCCACTTAATCACAGGAACATCTAATGTCACCGTTTCATCGGTTACATTATTATAATATCCTGCAACAATACCACCTTTAATACTCGGTGCAACATTATCTGGATGTCCTTCAATTCGAGAGAGTATACGAATACGTTCTTCTCTTGTTAAATTTAATTGATAGAAATGATTGATAATTTCAAGGCTTGCAATGAGTGCTGAACCACTACTTCCCAGGCCACGCGCTAATGGGATATCAGAATACATTATAACTTTAAACTTTTTTTCTTCTAGATTAAACTGCTGCATAAACAGTCGACACATCTTCCTGATGTAATGATCATCATTATCATCCAGTTCAGATAGTACATCACCGAGATGCTGAATTTCCCAGTTTTCACTTTCTTCTACTTCAAGTTCAAGATAGATGTTTACAGCCATACCGATCGAATCAAATCCTGGTCCTAAATTGGATGTTGACGCTGGGACTTTTATATATAGCATTATACTCGCTCCTCAATGTATCTAATAATCGCTGATTCATCGTTCTTTAGCACAGCAGGCTGTATTTCAATTGAATCAATCGCAGTCTGCGGGTCTTTAAGCCCATTTCCCGTTAATACTGCAACAATCGTCTGCCCCTTTGACAGACGACCTTCACGTTTTAACTTTAACAGACCAGCAATACTTGCATTGCTGCCCGGTTCAGCAAAGATACCTTCTTTCTTTGCAATTAAGTCATATGCTTCTAGTATCTCATCATCTGTTACAGCATCTATCATTCCTTCCGATTCATCACGTGCTGCTTCTGCGAGCTTCCAGCTTGCAGGATTCCCGATACGAATCGCAGTAGCAATCGTTTCTGGCTGCTCGATAATACGACCTTTTACAATCGGTGCAGCACCTTCTGCCTGGAAACCATACATTTTTGGTAAACCAACGTTATGATTTGCATCATATTCTTTAAACCCCTTCCAGTATGCCGAAATATTACCAGCATTTCCAACAGGAATCGCTAACACGTCTGGAACTTGTCCAAGCTGTTCAATTACTTCAAAAGCAGCTGTCTTCTGACCTTCTAGTCGATATGGATTAACGGAGTTTACTAGTGCGATATCATCACGTTTTTCTGCAACATGTCTTACAATCTTCAATGCTTCATCAAAGTTACCTTCGATAGAAACGATATCAGCTCCATAAACGATTGCCTGAGCCAATTTACCCATAGCAATCTTCCCTTCCGGAATTACTACAATCGTTTTCATTCCGGCTCTTGCAGCATAGGCAGCTGCTGAAGCTGAAGTGTTCCCCGTAGAAGCGCAAATGACAATTTCTTTCCCCTCTTCTTTAGCTTTTGCTACAGCCATCACCATACCGCGGTCTTTAAATGAACCTGTAGGATTCGCACCTTCATATTTCACATATACTTCATTTTCAAGAACCTCTGAAAGATGAGCACAATGTATCAATGGCGTACCGCCTTCATTTAATGTGAGTTTCGGTGTTGCCTCACTTACGGGTAAAAAATGTTTATATTCTGCGATTAACCCTGACCATCTGTTCATTCTATACACCTTCAATTCTATAAGTTTTATAGTTTAATTGCTGATCTTCTAGATATTCATAATTTACTTCTCGGTCTGTTTCAATTGCAAGCATGCCATCCCTTACAATATGTCTTTCAACTGAAATTTCATTCAGTATTGCTTCAATATTACTATCTGCATACAAATCGATAATCAAAAGTAAACAAGAAGGCTGTTCACGCGTCTCCTGCTTAATTTCAAGATGCAGCGGCAAGTTGTGAAGATCAGTCCCTATGAGTTCTATTACGTTCAGGATATCACTGACAACAGCACTTCCTGTTGCAAGACTACCGGCTCCTTTACCGTAATACATTGTATCTCCAACAGCATTTCCATCAATGTAAATTGCATTATATTCGTATTCGACATGCGATAACTGATGATCAGATGGAATGCACATCGGCTCTACATATAGAGATACATCATCACCATTCATGACACCACTACCAATCAATTTAATGCGATATCCAAAAGCTTTGGCAATATCGATATGCGATAACTTCACTTCTCTGATCCCTGTATATCGACAATCCTCAAGTTTTCTGAATTGATTAAAAGCAAGATAGCTCATAATGGTTACTTTTCTGGCAGCATCTATACCATCTACATCTGCTGTAGGATCTGCTTCAGCAAAACCTAATTCTGTAGCAATTCGTAATGCTTCTTCATAAGATTGTCTTTCATGTGTCATCTTACTCAATATAAAATTAGACGTTCCATTGAATATTCCCATAAACTTGCCGATACCGTTCGCGTTTAAGCCATAATTCAAAGCATTTACTACAGGAATACCTCCAGCGATGCTGGCTTCATATTTTAAAGAGACACCGTTATTATGGGCCGCTTGCTCCATCTCTTCTAGATGCTCTGCAAGCAGATCTTTATTTGCAGTAATTACATGCTTCTTCTGATTCAATGCATAGAGTAATATCTCTTTCGTATTTTCTATTCCACCCATTACTTCGACATACATATCTATCGTATCATCATTTTTGATATCTTCTATATTATCAGTGAGTTGATAATGTGCGGTCTCGATACTTCTTGGCTTTGTTACATCAGAAACAAGTATCCATGTAATTCGAATATCCGTATTCAGCTTCTCTTTTATCTGTTCATGGTTCTCCTTAAGGATCTGAACGACACCCGTACCCACCGTTCCTAGACCTAATAACGCAATATTAATTTGTTTCATTATCTCACTCCCGATTATGTTTTTACCAAGAATACAAATGTATTCTTGAAAAGGATTCATAAATATAGTATAACTAAAACATCATCAATGTAAAGATTTATAGAATAATTTATGAAAATGATCATATACTCTATATTCTATTACACTTTAAAGATAAAATAACAATAACATTAAGCGAAATGAGTGATTTTATGAAAGTTTGTAAATTTGGTGGTTCAAGTGTGGCCGATGCTAAACAGATTAAAAAGATACTGAATATTATTAATAATGATGCAACGAGGAAATACATTGTCGTATCTGCACCCGGAAAACGTCATAATAAGGATGTTAAAGTTACAGATTTGCTTATTGCTCTGGTAGAAGCTGTTACATATAAAAAAGATTATCAGGAGCTCATCTCACAAATACTTGAACGATTTCTACAAATAGAACGAGAGCTGAATATACGTCACTCATTAATCGAGACTTTCCGTACTCAGCTCAATGACTATATTATGCGCTATCAAGATCAGCCCGAGCGACTGACAGATGCTTTGAAGAGCTGCGGAGAAGATTTCAATGCGCAGCTTATAGCAAGCTACAACAACGAACAAGGAATAATGACGACTTATTTATCTCCAGGAGATATTGGGCTTATCGTCAGTGATGAACCCTCTAATGCCATCGTATTAGAAGAAAGCTATGAAAAAATAAAAAATAATCTTGCTCATGCTGAAGGCAAAGTAATCATTCCTGGATTTTTTGGTGTTAATAAGAACGGAGATATCAACACCTTCTCTCGTGGAGGCAGTGATATTACAGGGGCAATTATCGCCAGCAGTTTAAGCAGTGATGTCTATGAGAATTTTACAGATGTATCAGGTATTTTCTCAGCAAATCCCAATATCGTTGATCATCCTGCTTCAATTATACAGTTGACATATGAAGAAATGCGAGAACTCTCCTATGCTGGTTTCAGTGTGTTTCATGATGAGGCATTACTTCCTGTCTATCGTTCTCAAATACCTGTAAACATCAAGAATACGAACGACCCAGATCACCCAGGAACACTCATTACGAATACACGACAATCTACAGGTGTCGTTGGTGTAAGTTGTGATACAGGGTTTGCCAGTATTAATATGAAGAAATATTTGATGAACAGAGAAATTGGATTTACACGTCGTCTCTTATCAATTCTAGAAGATATGAATATTTCATATGAACACATGCCTTCTGGAATCGATGATATTAGTATTATATTACGCGCCCACCAGCTTGAAGGAAAGGAAGCAAAGTTACTAGAAAAAATAGAACACGAATTAAAAGTAGACGCTCTTTCAATAGAAAAGAATATCGCAATACTGATGGTTGTAGGTCTAGGTATGAAAACACTTGTAGGTACCGCTAATAAAGCAACAGAGGCATTTAAGGCTCGCAATATCAATTTAAAGATGATCAATCAAGGCTCATCAGAAATAAGTATGATGTTTGGCATCGAGGATAAAGATGCAGACCAAGCGGTAATTGCCGCATATGAGGCATATTTTACGCATTAACAAAGCTCATATATAGAGGAACCGATTCCAATTAAGTATAGACGATTCACATATTTCTATTAACTCAAGTGGTAAAATATCTTCTTTCTACCCTAATTAAAAATGGAGGGCTATGTTTTGAGAGTTACAAGCTTTGCTTATAATATACATTTGAATGACTTAGAATATAATTACAAAAATAACCAATTAACATCTGAAGGGCGAAGACTTTCTCTTATTCCAATCGGTGCAGATTTTAAAAAAGTTGAATTGTTTAGTAATGAAGATAATGAAGGATATTTTGAAGGTAGTATTTGTATTGAAGACAGTGGAAATATAATTGTAGACAAACAAGTTCAGACTGGTGACTTATATATGCTATGGTATGATTTATATCAAGCAACTATTATGAATGAGTATATAATTTCATATTTAGATGTAGATTTTGAAATTTATACATTTAAAAAAGAAAATAATATTGTTCTTACAATTTTAGAAGAAAAAGATAAACGTACAACATATTCATTACCTTTAAATGAATTCAATCATGCTGTAAAAGAAGGATTAATTGAATTTTATAATCACTTGAATCATGATTATATGCGTAATGACTTTGATAGTCCATACTACTTTAAACTTAAAGATATTTATACTGATATTTGTTAGTTATATCTTATTTACTAGTAACCCCAAGAGAAACAGACATATTCGTTAATGAATATGTCTGTTTCTTTATTAGTTATGCGACCTTACGACACGTAGATTGTTTAAAGACTTTTGAAATCAAGCGTTCATTAAATGCTAAAGACTGTCCATATGATAACGCTGTTGCAGAAGCAACGATGAAAGCACTGAAAACCGAATTTGCAAAACAGATGAAATTTGAAAGCTTAGAACAGTTAGAAACAGAATTATTTGATTATGTGAATTGGTACAACAATTTTAGACCACATTCTTCATTACAGTATTTAACACCAATGGCGTTTAAAGTTCTACACATGAAAAGTGTCTAAGAACCTGTTGACATTCCATTGGTTTGATTTTTAACCAACACTTTTTATGGATCAAGTAAGCGTTAGCGCGCTAGGAAAATAAAAAAACTGCGAAGCAGAGTCGTACGCACTCTACTTACACAGTTTATTTTACATTCCTGCATAACCAGTTAATTAACTTCTTTTATGTGGATTATTATCAAAATTATAGTTTATATTTTTAAACTGTTCTATAACTTTTCTTTTTTCTAACTTTCCATCTTTAATATCTATAGGGCTGTATACTGTAGGATCAAACACCTTACATCCACTTTTAATCCATTCTTCTCTCGATAATTGGTGTGCCTTTTCTACAGCTTCTTTATCATTTAAAGTCTCATAGTTTATGCCTGGATTATCATAATCATCGACACCATATTCAAAACCACAACAAGCACATATGACATTGCTACCCGCAAAGTCTTCGTAATATGGAGTTTCATCTAAATCTAGGTAACCACAAACACAACAAGTAAATATATTCATATTATTCTCCTACTGTTTATTAAAATATAAAATACCCCTACTATTTTTTAAGTAAACAAATGCAAGATATTAATGAAGTTTTATATGTTCTATGCTTCTTTTCACATACTACTCCAAGTCCACAATACATTTGTTACAAATATTACTTTTTCTTCGTCTTTTCTTATGTAATAAAGTATATCTAACTTATCATTTTCACCTAAATTAATATAATCTACAAAGTTCATTTCCGTTATAGAGACCATGCGCTTGAACTTCAAATCAAATTTACTTTCTATTTGTTTGAGATAATTAGGAATTTTTTCTAAAGATTCCTGCCTGAGGTTTAAATTAAAATCATTACTATCGTCACTTATAATTATATGACTATTCAAAATATTTAGTTCATCTATCACATACATAAAATTTGCATCCTTTGGAATAGAATGTTTAGTATTTTCAATTAGAACATTGATAATTTGATATTCTTTCCCATTGATATCTTCATTCATAAAACCTATTTGCGGAACATATAATTCTATATATCCATTATATTTAATAAAATTTTCATGATAATTATCCAAGGTTGATTTAAATATTCTCTTAAGTCCTCTATGTTTTTTCATATACTCTCACCTTTTATAATTTTATTCTACCTTTTATAATATTTCTACATGACAACAAACCTATTTTATACTATTTTTAGTAAATTGTGTTAAACTACATTATAATTATATAAAATTAATAGGAGTTTTATTTAGTCAAATACACAGGTAGAAACACAGGTGCTAAAATTCTATAAAATAAAGCGACAGGTACAATATTAGTAGTAAAAAATAATCATGTCGTAACTTCATATATACAAAAAAAGAATGTATAAAAGGACACAAAAATATGGAAAAAAAGTTCGTACTTAAAGATAGAGACTATAAAGAAAATAATATAGCTCTTATATTAGTAAAAAAGGAAGAAAGAGATGTATGTACTGTATATAACTTGATAATAAGTTATGACAATAGGAATGTTTCAAAAGAAATCGCGTTATTCGAAGAAGATATACTTTTAATGAATACATATAAGCTTGAAAATACTCTCAACTTTCTATATTTTACAGAACCAGACTTATCTTTCACAATAATTGATTTAGAGGACGGTATTCTTGTTTACATTAATTTGGACTCCGGAATTGAATACTCAAATATAGCTACAGATTCAGGATTATCAATAAGACTTAATATCACTTATGATTCTTTTACAAGATTCTTATCATCCATTACACTTTAATTAAACCTTTATTATAGGACATTTATCCTATAACATTAGAACTTACACAAGCTTTGAAATATTGATTCCATTT
>NZ_JASJES010000005.1:0-144862 GCF_030067655.1 Macrococcus sp. S115
AGTACGGTCCGGTATTTTTATTTAAGTTATATTATCTTCTTTTCTTCTTTTTTGAAGATACAACTTGTGTATTCTTTGGTTGTTTCGTACGCTCATTCTCTTCGTGCGCTTCGATTAATGGTGCAATTTCTTCGTGCACTTTCTTCTTGTAGAACTTGTTTCCTAACCAAGTCTGTAACACTAAGAATGCTCCACCTACAGCCCAATATAATGGTAATGCTGCAGGAGAAATGGCTGACATCCAGACAATCATAATTGGCGAGATAAACATCATCATGCGCATCTGTGCTTTTTGTTCTTCTGGTATGTTCTGCATAGAAACGTAAGCTTGTAATGCGTATACAATACCTGCGATAACTGTCATCGCGATATCCGTCTTCGTTAACTCAAACCATAAGAAATTCGGATACTGTGTGATGCCACCTTCAGTTGGATACTTCAATACATAGAATAATCCAGTGACGATTGGCAATTGAATTAATAATGGTAAACATCCCATGTTTAATGGGTTAATACCATTTTCTTTGTATAATGCCATCATTTCCTGGTTTGCTTCCATCTTCTCTTCTTGCGTGCGCGCACGCTTTACTCGTTCTTGAATCTCTGTCATCTGCGGCTTGATTAAAGCCATTTTCTCACGCATAACGCTTTGGTTCTTATATGTTTTCATCATAAATGGGAAGAGCGCTAAACGTACGATTAATGTAATCGCAATAATCGCAAGTCCGTAGTTATGTCCCATATGCGCCCCTAACCAGTGAATTAACTGGTCTAAAGGATGCACAAATGTATCATAGAAAAATCCATTACGGTTTGATTCTTTTGAATAGTCACAGCCAGATAAAATTATCGCTGCAGTAAATACTAGGAGCCATATCGACTTCTTTTTCATTTTTTCACCTCATAATATTATTCACATAGAGGTTATTTTATCATAAATCTAGGTATACATAAACAAAAACCATGATATTTTACTTTTTACTTATAATACTGTAAGTAATCTGTAACAACTTGCTTAATATCACTGCTTCTTGTAATAGATGAAATGGTAGAGATACCATCTGCTCCTGAAGCGATAATCATTTCACAGTTGCTACTTGTTATTCCACCAATTGCTACAATTGGAATGTCTTCATCATGGAGACGCATCTTACGTATCAGTTCAATACCACCGGGCTTTTTCGCATCACTCTTACTACTTGTTTCATATACAGGACCGACACCTATATAGTCCACATGTGTTAAATCTGACTGATCATACTCTTCAAAATTACCGACAGACAATCCTATGATTTTTCCGTGGAAGTCATCGATGATATTTTCTATCTTTTCATCACCCTGTCCAAGATGAATACCGTCTGCATCAATTGCTTTAGCAAGTGCAACATCGTCATTGACGATAAATGGAACTTTATAGTCTTTACATAGCTTAAATAAACGTTCAGCAAGTAGTTGTTTCTCTTGCCCCATCTTTGCTTTCGGACCTTTCTCTCTAAACTGAAACATTGTAATTCCTGCTTCAAGCGCTTCCTTTAGCACACGTTCTAAGTCACCGTCAGGAACGTCAGAAGTCCCTGCAATGAAATATACATGAAGCATCTCTCTTTTAAACATAAGCTACACTTCTTTCACACGTGATTCCTTTGCTATATCATCTTGTTGAATTAAATAGAGCTGATCTATTAAATTCACAGCAAAATGTCCTGGCAAGGTCCCATTAGCACTGTGCTCAGCACGTTCTGCCGCAATCGTATAAGTCGCAATTGCTTCTGTTAATAATGCTAATGAAGGTTTAGTTTCATTATATATGAAACTTGCAACAACTGCTCCTAATAAACATCCTCCTCCTGTGACTTTCGTCAGGAGCGGTGTCCCATTTTCCACTAAAGCGATTTGTCCATCCTGACAGATTGCATCAACCGCACCGGTTACGATAATCGCAGTATTGAACTTATCATATGCTCTTCGCGCAACGCTTTCAGTCGATAGCGATTGATCTGCATCTGTCCCTTTCATTGTGGCATCTTCTGTTAATGCTGCAAGCTCTGACGCATTCCCACGAATGACACTAATATGATGCTCGTTCAGCAATTTTAAGCAGAAGTCTTTACGAAACTTAGATGCACCACAAGCGACAGGATCAAGTACGAGAGGTACATGATGTTTATTTGCAAATGCAGCCGCTTGTAACATGTTTTCCTTATCCCCTTCTTCAATTGACCCTATATTGATCAGTAACGCACCAGCATACGCTAAAAACTCATCCATTTCTTGACGTTCTGTCGCCATCGCAGGGCTTGCACCAAGTGCGAGCAGACCGTTCGCTGTAAAGTTTTTGACGACATCATTCGTAATACAGATGATCAACGGGTTGTCTTTACGAAGTTGAGTGAGTTTTGTCATTATTCAACCTCCTGAAACTTAAAGTGATTTACTGGGCCCTGGCCATGACCAATTCCAGGAGTGTACTTAATGGCCATATCCATATAGCGCTTCGCTAATCGCACAGCATCTTCTATACTCTTCCCTTTGGCAAGTTCTGCTGTGATAACAGCTGAATAAGTACAGCCCGTGCCATGTGTGTGCTTCGTATTATAACGTTCTCCAGGCAAAGTAATTAATCCCGTCTTTGTGAAGAGATAATCTGTCGCATCTCCCTTTAAGTGTCCACCTTTGATAAGTACGCTTCGAGAACCAATTTCATCGATAAATATTTTTCCTGCACGTGAGATATCTTCTTCTGATTCCACCTTCATTTCAACAATTTTCTCTAGTTCAGGTATATTTGGTGTCACCACTGTCGCAATATCCAGTAATTTTGTACGCACAGCATTTTGACCATTTTCATCAAGCAACAAATCTCCACTTTTAGCCACCATCACAGGATCTATGACATACGGGACGTTATAACGTTCTATATACGGCCTCACCACGTCCATCACTGCACTTGTTGCTAACATCCCTGTCTTTACTGCATCCGGAACAATGTCTGAATATACACTTTCAAGTTGTTTCTGTATAATGTCCACAGGCTGGTTAAAGACATCCTGCACGCCTAATGTATTCTGTGCAACAAGACTTGTTACTACACTCATCCCGTATACGCCGCGTGACTGAAAGACTTTCAAGTCTACTGTCGTCCCAGCACCTCCTGTAGGATCGGTTCCGGCAATCGATAATGCTGTTTTCATCAATAACCCTCCCATGTTTCAATGTTATAGGACATATTAAAGAAGCGCTTCTCATGAATACAGCTTTCAACAAAGTTCTTTCTTAATATATTTAGTTCTTCATCAGAAGCTGTTTCACTGAACTCATCTACCCAGCGATCTAAATGACCGATAAGCTCATCCATATTTGTACAATAAAAGTCGACCCAAGGTTTTAGCGGATTACCTTCCAGGTCATTACGTTCAGCAATCTTTAGTGCCAGCTGCTGATAGACATATGGACAAGGTGCCATCGCACATATTGTAAAGCTCGCATCACTATAGCGGTAGGCATTGTAATACATATGCTTAATATAATGATCACTTGATGGATACCATTCTCCTTCTTCAATCACTGTCTTATAATCAACACCTGCATAGTCTGCTAATGTATAGTGCGCATCCACTTCACCATTCATAACAAAATCGATTTGGCCGAGTAAGAACTGAATTCCTTCTCTATCATTTAGTTTCGGAATAAGTAAGCTATATATCTTTGCAAACTCGTTTAAATATAAACTATCTGCCTTTAAGTAATGTTTTACTGCTTCTTTCTTTAGATTCCCATGAATAATACCTTGAATAAACGAATCATTATAAATGGATTCAATAATCGGTTCTACTTCTTTTTTCAACTGTCTCGTAAACACGTTATCCCTCCTAAAAATAAAAACCTATCTCCTGATAGGAAATAGGTTAAATACACATAACGGGTACTTAGCACAACTTTCCTACGCCGGCATTATCCGGATCAGGTGAAGGGTTCGGCAAAAGCCGTCTCAGCGCAAGGCACCCCTAGTGTGTATATTAATATTAGTGTAACGAAGTTAATGGATTAATGCAAAAAAAGAACTTCAAAGTGAATACACCTTGGAGTTCTAATATCGTTACTATAAACGTGCCCCACATACCGGCCACGGCTGCGCACCGCGCATATTGTATAGAATTTGAGCACGTTTCGTTTGCTCTGCTGCAGAAGCTTGGTGTGGATAACCACTTCCACCGACACCACGCCATGTCTGTAAATTGAACTGATACATTCCATAGTAGCCATTTCCTGTATTAATTGATGGATTGCCACCAGATTCACATCTTGCTAATGCTGCCCAGTTTAATCCGTTGTTCACACGAACAGCCGGTGCTTGTGTCCTTGTCGTAGTCACACGCTTTGTCGTCGATGCTTTATAAACAGTCTGTCTTACTGGTGCTTGGTATGCTGACTTAGCAACAGCACGTTTAACTGGTGCTTGATATGCTGTTCTTGTAACGGGTGCAGCTGCTACAGCCGGTCCATTAACCTTCAATGTACGTCCAGCAATAATTAAATCTGAATGCAAACCATTCCATGCTTTAAGCTGCGCAACAGATACACCGTAACGTGATGCAACCTTGCCCAAAGTATCTCCAGGAACGATGCGGTAATATGAACCTGTAGTTACAGGTGCTGTGTATGCAGATTTATATGTTGATTTATAAGTATTTCGTTTTGTTGTATTCTCATTAATATTTAATACTTGATTCACATGAATTAAGTTAGATCTCAATCCATTCTCATGCTTTAATGCTTGAACTGACGTCCCATAGATTTGAGAGATTTTCCATAAAGAATCCCCACTTTTTACTCTATATTGTGCTGCATCCGCTTGAGTCGCTGCAAATGTTCCACCTACTGCAAATACTGTCGTTACCGCTAAAAGTTTTTTCATCTGGAAAAGTCCTCCTAAAGATTATCTACAATTTTAATACGTTAACTACATTAAAATTTCATATTTCATAGGTTGCAACAATATAAAAGATTAAGTGTTATGTTAAATTTCTGACTAATTAATACGCCGTTGACCACTGAGAAGCTCCAGCAGTTTGATATAATATTCTTGCACGTTTCCATTGTTCTTCAACTGAAGCATTTGCAGGATTTCCTGTTCCACCTACAGATGCCCATGTTGATGGTGAAAATTGGAATAATCCGTAGTATCCAGATGCATTAACAGCATTAGGGTTGCCACCTGATTCACGTTGTGCGATAACGCGTAAATGTGCATCCATTGATGAATTTCCAGCAGGAGCTGCTTGCTGTACTGGCTTTTGTGCTGCTTGTTGGACCGGTGCTTGCTCTACTGGCTTTTGTGCTACTTGTTGGACCGGTGCTTGTTGCACTGGCTTTTGTGCCACTGGTTGCGCTACTTGCTCTTGTGCTACTTGTTGGACTGGTTGCTCTACTGGTTGTTGTGCTGCCGGTTTAGCTGTTTGCTCTGGGGCTTTGACGACCGGTGCTTGATACGCCACTGGTTGTTGTACAGTTACTGGTGCTTGCTGAGCAGCTGTTTGCGTAACGATTTGTCTTTTTTCCTCTTTATCAACAACAATCAGTTTACCTACTTTAAGATTTTTATTTGTTTCAATATTGTTCCATCTCTTTAAATCTGCAACTTTAGTATCAAACTTTTTAGCGATCTTCTCTAAAGTGTCTCCTTTTTGGACTTCATATTTACCTTTAACTAACACTTCTAATTTTTGATTCGGTAAGATGATATCTGATTCTATTTTGTTAATTTTTTTAATTCTTTCAACTGTAGTGTCATATTTATCTGCGATTGACCAAAGTGACTCCCCATAAGTTACTGTATGTTCTTTTGCATCTGCCTGTGCTGAAATTCCTGTAGCTAAAATTGCCATTCCTGTAAGTGCAGTAATTTTTTTCATTGTGAGTGTTGCCTCCGATAATTTTCTTAATTTATATTAATAATTATATTTGTCTTTTATTGAATGATATAAATTTAACACGTATTGATATTTCTTTGGTTACAGGAAGATGATTTATAATTACAAATATATTACAAAAGCATATCAATTTAACATTGAACCCCCCAGTAGCGTTCAGCACAGCGCTACTGGGGGGTATGGGGTGTATTTGAATGAGGGTTAAATGTGAGTAATGAAATGGTGTTAAAATGGTGTACTGGAGTCTGTCACATCTGATACAGATGTATTTTCTGTTTGATTGCCGTCTTCTTGAAGCTCTTCTTCACTTTCAGCTGACACATCTTTTTGATCTTCATTGTTTGTTGCAACTTTAATAATCTCATCTGCCTGAGCAGCATACTCACTCGGTGTCTTTTCTTCTCCACCTTCTATACCAAAAAGTTTACTATTCCATCGTTCTTCTGCAGTAGACTGAATAAGCTGCTCTGTACCTTTCACAATAAGATTCTGAGCTACTTTATCTTTAATTTCATCCGGTAAGCTGTTCCATACAGCATCCGACCTTGATTCATTCTTCTCTGCTTTATTTGCTCCGATATTTGGTAGAAACTTAATATTTTCAACTAAAATTTCAGTAGAATAATGCGTCTTTCCTTCTTTCTCGTAACGATTGCTATGGAATTGACCTGTTATACAAACAAAACTTCCTTTACTACAATATCTTCCTATATTTACAGCGGTCTTGTTAAATGCTTTGCACATCAAAAAATCCGTCGAACGCTCACCATTTTTAGAAACTCCTCGATCAACTGCTAAAGAAAAAGTAGCGATAGTCGTATTATTTGCTACTTGTCGTAACGATGGATCCTTTACTAAGCGTCCAGCTACAATCGCTTTGTTTATCACATCTTCACCTCCTTTCCCATAAACTATAGAGCAAAAATTAAACTTTGAAAAACTGCAGTAATTTAAAAATTGTATAGAAATCTATATAATTTTTTAAAAACTGAGCAAATATATTAAAAAACATCTTAAAATTAACTTAATTTTTTAAATATTGTAATTTGAAAAATTTATTCAAAGAATTATAATAGATAATGGAGGGATATACATGAAAACGTTCAAAGCAATTCGATTTCAGCTCGTTGAAGATGAAGCGATTAAGGAATACACGTTGTATGATGGGGTAATAATAAACAAAGAAAATAGCGGGACAGGTTGGCTACTTGAAATATTGATCGATGAAATTCATCTGGAGACGATGGAAACCTATATGCACAACGAAACTATTCTTGATACACGTATAGTTATTACCCGTGCCTCCAATGACCCTGCAATGTTTGAATCTACAATTAAGGACATTCAGAAGTTGAATGATAAGATTTCTGTAATCTTCGAATGCCATATTTACACGTTGAGACAGACATATGCAGAAAAGCTATTAGAGCAATTGGTAAACGAAGGTTTATCTGGCCAGGCTCTAATTAAAGCATTTAATAGAAAGATGCAGTCAAAACCAAAATTAAAAGATGAAAATGAATAATAAATAAACACCCGAACGATACAGAAATACCATCGCTCGGGTGTTTTTATTTTACTGTTCTAACTAACCTACTTGTCGATAATCGCAAAGCTGATTTCACAGCTACAAGCGAGCTTATCTCCGACTTTCGCCGTAGCGGTACCTTTACCAATAGGACCTTTAACACGTGTCATCTCAACGGATAACGTTAACGTATCTCCAGGCGTGACTTGAGATTTAAAACGACACTTATCAATCCCTGTAAACATTGCAAGTTTTCCTTGATTCTCTTCTAGTTTCAACATTGCAACTGCACCGACTTGTGCCAGTGCTTCTACTATAAGAACACCAGGCATTACTGCGTATTCAGGAAAATGTCCTTGAAAGAAAGGTTCATTACCGCTTACTTGTTTAATTCCCGTACAACGTTTACCCTCTTCCAGTTCGGTAATACGATCGATTAATAAAAATGGATAACGATGTGGAATAATCTTCTTAATTTCATCAAAAGACAATAAAGTTTCCATTAGCTGTCACTCCCAGTAAGTTCTTTAAGATGTTGCCATGTAGAAGGTTTAAATATATCAATCGGTGAGTGGAGAATGCCATATCCAATCATCATTCCAACTATAAATAGTACAATCATTAATGCAAATATAATGGATAGTGTAATATAAATTGGAACAGTACGGTGAACAACTTCTGTTTCTCCGATTTTACTGACCTTTTGTTTATAAATAGGCTGTTTAAACTTCATAATGCATACGCTCCTAGGCTTTGATTAATTGTTTTGTATCACCTGTGCGTTCGATTTCTGCGCCAAGATTGCGAAGCTTCTTATGGAAATCAACATAGCCTCGGTCCAGGTGATGCAGTGCAGTTACTTTAGTATAGCCTTTTGCAATAAGACCTGCAAGAACAAGTGCGGCGCCACTTCGTAAATCCGTAGCAGCAACATCGGCTCCTTGTAATGTACTATTGCTAATATAAGCAATTCGCTTATCCACTTTAATTTGAGCATTCATTTTCTGGAACTCTGTCGCATGCATAAAGCGATTTTCAAACACAGTCTCGTTAACACTACTATTACCTTCTAGTGATAACATGAGCGCCATCATCTGAGCCTGCATATCCGTGGGAAAGCCAGGGTGCGGCATTGTCTTGATATCAATTGCTTTAAGATTCTGTTCTACAGACAGATGAATTCCTCTCGTATCAATCTCAATATGGCATCCAGCTTCTTTCAGCTTTGCAATAAGTGCATGCATATGCTCATATATTGCACCTTCAACATACACATCACCACGTGTGATTGCTGCAGCTACTAGGAAAGTTCCCGCCTCAATGCGGTCAGGAATAATCTCATGCTTCGCTCCCGTCAATGTCTCTACACCATATACGGTAATCGTATCTGTACCAGCACCTTGAACGTTAGCACCCATCTGGTTTAAATAGTTTGCGAGATCTACAATCTCTGGTTCACGCGCGACATTACCAATAACAGTCTTTCCTTCTGCTAAAACAGCAGCCATTAAGATATTTTGCGTCGCTCCGACACTCGGAAAATCCAGGTAAATATCGGCACCTTTCAGTCTGTCTTTAACAGTACCAACTAAATAACCATTTTTCTGCTCAATAATTGCTCCTAATGCTTCTAACCCTTTAAGATGTAACTCAATAGGTCTTGAACCAATCGCACATCCTCCAGGCATCGCAACTTCCGCATACCCAAACCTTGCAAGCAATGGTCCAAGCACAAGTACACTGGCACGCATCTTACTTACAAATTCATATGCAGCTTGTGTTGAAAGTTCACCACGTGCATCAACTACTACTTTATTTTGTTCAATATTTTTTTCTACTTTTGCATTTAACCCTTCTAATACTGCTGAGATTGTATCTACATCAGACAAAGCAGGTACATTCATAAATTCACTAACGCCTTCAGACGCTAACAATGATGCTGTCATGATAGGCAATACAGCATTTTTTGCTCCTTCGACTTTTACGCGCCCTGATAATCTGTGTCCGCCTTTTACTATAATTGTATCCATTATTTCCTCCGAATTTCTTAACTTATCTATACAAGTATTTTATACCATTTACCCTACAATTACATCATTTATACATTAAAATAATATAAATATCTGATTTGTATATTTAATCAAGTCAATGAGAAAATTAGTGATAAGATAACCTAAAGACATACTTAAACCGATAAAGAGCATCTGAATCTCTTTAGTACGGTTCTCTTTAAACCACTGCTCTGTTCTTACTGCCTGCAAACTATTAAATACAACTCCCGTAATCCCAATATAAAGTACTATATATGTTAAAGCATAAACATTCATAAGCTACTCCTATGTAAAAAAGGAGCAAGACAATTGTCTCACTCCTTTATTTATTATCTAAACTTCGCGACTTCAATACGGTTAATCGCGCGGTGCAATGCACGTTCTGCACGATGGAAATCAACATGTGCTGCTTTATCTTCATTAAGACGTGCTTCTGCACGCTTTAATGATTCCTTTGCACGCTCAATATCAATTCCCTCAGCTTGTTCTGCAGCTTGTACTAACACCGATACTTGTTGTGGACGAATTTCAGCAAATCCTTCAGTTACAGCAATGTAGTCTTTATCATTGCCTGACTTCGTCACACGAACAGCACCAATCTTAAGTGGTGCGACTGTAGGAATATGTCCAGCCATCACACCCATTTCACCTGACTCAGTCTGTAGAACAATTAATTCAGCTTCAGTTTCTGAGTATATTGATCCATTAGGAGTGACTATTTCAATTGCTAATTTATTCATAGTTTCTTCCTCCTATGTTTATACTTCTACACCCATGCCTTTAGCTTGCTCTAAAACTGCTTCAATGCCACCTACTAAACGGAAAGCATCTTCAGGAATATGGTCATATTTACCTTCTAGAATTGCTTTGAAGTCCTGAACCGTTTGTTTAACTGGTACGTAAGATCCTTTTTGACCTGTAAACTGTTCAGCAACGTGGAAGTTTTGTGATAAGAAGAACTGTATACGACGTGCACGTGAAACAGTCTTTTTATCTTCGTCAGATAATTCATCCATACCTAAGATTGCAATGATATCTTGTAGCTCACGATACTTCTGTAATGTTGCTTGTACTTGACGTGCAACTTCGTAATGCTCTTCACCAACAACGGCAGGCGTTAATGCACGAGATGTTGACGCTAATGGGTCAACCGCTGGGTAGATACCCATCTCAGTTAATTTACGTTCTAAGTTCGTTGTTGCATCTAAGTGAGCGAATGCAGTCGCTGGCGCCGGGTCAGTGTAGTCATCGGCTGGTACGAATACCGCTTGAATCGATGTAACTGATCCTACGTTTGTTGAAGTGATACGCTCTTGTAATTGTCCCATTTCAGTTGCAAGTGTTGGTTGGTAACCAACGGCTGATGGCATACGTCCTAAAAGGGCAGATACCTCTGAACCTGCTTGCGTAAAACGGAAAATGTTATCGATGAATAATAATACGTCCTGACCTTGTTCGTCACGGAAATATTCAGCCATTGTTAAACCAGATAATGCTACACGCATACGTGCACCTGGTGGCTCGTTCATTTGTCCGAATACCATGGCTGTTTTCTTAATAACACCTGAATCGCTCATTTCGTGGAATAAGTCGTTCCCTTCACGTGTTCTCTCACCAACTCCAGCGAATACTGAAATACCACCGTGTTCCTGAGCGATGTTGTTGATTAATTCTTGAATTAATACTGTTTTACCTACACCGGCACCACCGAATAGACCGATTTTACCACCTTTGATATATGGTGCTAATAAGTCTACTACTTTAATACCAGTTTCCAAAATTTCAACTTTCGTTGATAACTCTTCGAATTTAGGTGCTTGTCTATGAATTGGATCACGACGTACAGTACCATCTAATTCAGGTTCTAAGTCAATCTTTTCTCCTAATACGTTAAATACGCGACCTAATGTTGCGTCACCAACTGGTACAGAAATCGGTGCGCCAGTATCAGTGACTTGCGCTCCACGTTGTACACCGTCAGTAGAGCTCATTGCGATTGTACGTACTGCATCATCACCTAAATGAAGGGCAACTTCTAATGTTAACTTTGTAGTGTTACCTTCTCCACGTTCGATATCTAAAGTTAAGGCATTGTTTAACGCTGGTAATTGACCATGTTCAAAGCGAACGTCAATAACCGGACCCATAACTTGGATTACGTGACCTACTGCCATGTTTATTCCTCCTAAGTGTTATTCTAATGCGGCTGCTCCACCAACAATTTCAGTAATTTGCTGAGTAATCGCGGCTTGTCTCGCACGGTTATATTGTAATGATAAATCATCGATTAGTTCTTTTGCGTTATCTGTTGCATTCTTCATTGCAGTCATACGTGAAGCATGTTCACTTGCTTTACCGTCTAAGATAGCACCGTAAATCAGACTTTCTGCATATTGTGGAAGAATGACTTCTAAAATTGCATCTTTGTCTGGTTCAAATTCATAGTTAGAGAGTTTCGATTCTCCTGAAACCTCTTCCTTAGATATTGGTAAGATCTTACGTTCATGAACTTCTTGCTCAAGTACGCTGATAAAATGACTATAATGCATATAAAGTTCGTCATATTCTCCAGTTTCAAAACGAGATACTGCTGTGTGAGTAATATCTTTAATAGATTTGAAAGATGGTTGATCTGATAATCCAATAATTTGGCCTTCAACGTTATAGTCTCTAGCACGTAAGAAATCATACCCTACTCGGCCGATAACTAATATGCCGTATTCAGCTGGATTATTATTATGACGTTCCTGAATTTTTTGCGTTACACTTTTTAAAATGTTTGCATTGTATGGACCTGCAAGGCCTTTATCACAAGTTATGACTAAGTAACCTGTCTTTTTCACCGGACGTTTTTGAAGCATTGGATGGTTTGCATCTGAGTTACTTCCGCCAATAGAGGTAACTGCATCCTGCATCTTCTCCATATATGGATAGAAGCTTTTTGCATTCTCTTCAGCGCGACGTAATTTAGAGTTTGAAACCATGTGCATTGCCTTAGTGATTTGACTTGTTTTCTTAGTCGAATTAATACGGCCTTTTATGTCTCTTAATGAAGCCATTTTGTCACCACCTTATGATTAATTTCCCGTTCTATACTTCAGACTTGTTGAAGATTTTCTTGAATGCATTAATTGCCTCTACGAATACTTCATCAGCCGGTAAGCCTTTCGTTTCGCGAATTTCCTGGTAAATATGTGGTGCGTTTGAACCCACCCAGCCTAGGAATTCATCTTCAAAGCGTGTAATATCCTGAACCGGAATATCATCTAAGTGACCTTTAGTTAATGCATACAGAATCGTAACTTGCTTATCTACTGTTAATGGTTTGTTCTGGTCTTGTTTTAAAACTTCAACCGTACGTTTACCACGTTCTAATTTCGCTTTCGTTGCTGGGTCTAAGTCAGAACCAAATTGTGCGAATGACTCTAGTTCACGGTAAGAAGCTAAGTCAAGACGTAGTGTCCCCGCTACTTTCTTCATCGCTTTAATTTGTGCTGATCCACCAACACGTGAAACTGAAAGTCCAGCATTGATTGCAGGACGAACACCTGAGAAGAATAAATCTGATTGTAAGAAGATTTGTCCGTCAGTGATTGAGATTACGTTTGTTGGTACGTAGGCTGAGATATCCCCTGCTTGTGTTTCAACGAATGGTAATGCAGTAATAGAACCGCCACCTAAACTATCGTTTAATTTCGCAGCACGCTCTAACAGACGGCTATGTAAGTAGAATACATCCCCTGGATATGCTTCACGACCTGGCGGACGACGTAATAATAAAGATAATTCACGGTAAGCTGCTGCTTGTTTCGTTAAATCATCATATACGATTAATACGTGTTTACCGTTAAACATAAATTCTTCAGCCATTGCTACACCCGCATATGGTGAGATGTATAATAATGGTGCTGGTTGTGATGCAGATGCAGATACAACGATTGTATAATCTAATGCACCATGTGCACGTAATGTTTCAACAGCAGTACGTACTGTAGATTCTTTTTGACCAATTGCAACGTACACACAGATCATATCTTCGTCCTTTTGGTTAAGGATTGTATCGATTGCTACTGTAGTTTTACCTGTTTGACGGTCACCGATAATTAACTCACGTTGACCACGACCGATTGGTACTAATGCATCAATCGCTTTAATACCTGTTTGTAAAGGTTCATCTACTGATTTACGATCCATTACACCAGTTGCTGGTGATTCAATTGGACGTGTTTTTGTTGTGTTAAGTGGTCCGCGACCATCGATTGGTTGACCTAATGGGTTTACAACGCGACCGATTAATTCTTCACCTACAGGTACTTCCATGATACGACCTGTACGTTTAACTTCGTCGCCTTCTTTAATATCTGTGAAAGGTCCTAAAATTACGACCCCTACGTTGTTCTCTTCTAAATTTTGTGCAAGACCTAATACACCGTTATGGAACTCAACAAGTTCTCCAGCCATAACGTTGTTTAAACCATGTACTAATGCGATACCGTCACCGACCTGGATAACTGTACCTACATCCGTTACTGTCATACCAGACTCGTAATTTTCAATCTGTGATTTAAGTAACGCACTGATTTCTTCAGCTTTGATGGCCATTTATGTCACTCCTCTTAAGAAATTATTGTTTGTGAAACGATTTTTCAAGTTGTGTTAGTTCATTTGCAACAGAGCCATCATAAACAGTCGTACCAATTGTTGCACGTATACCACCGATTAGAGTGCTGTTTACTACGTTTTCAATTAATAACTTTTTGTAGCCTGTACGTTTAATGAACGCTTTTCCGATTTTATCAAGCTCTTCACTTGATAATGCATATACTGATTCAACTTTCATGTATTGCTGATTATTAAACTTGTTATAGTGTTCTGTGTAATAATCTGCAATTTCAGGTAATAGTGCAAGCTGCTGCTTATCTGCAAGAATGCTTAATAAGTTTTGTAATGGCTTGTCCACACCTTTAAATGTTGCCTCTACGAATGCATTTCTCTTCTCACTTGATACTTTAGGATCTTCAGCAAATAAAAAGAATGCTTTGCTTCCTGTTACAGCTTTTTTAATTTCACCAAGATCTTGACGTACACTTTCATGTACACCTTGTGCTTGTGCTACTTCAAAAAGACTTTGTGCATATTTATCCTGGACGATAGCCATTATTTATCGCCTGCCTCTTCGATAAACTCTCTTACTAATTGTTTTTGATCTTGTTCATTGATTTCTTTGTTAATCACTTTTTGAGCAATTAGTACTGATAATTCAGCAACACGATCATTGATGTCTGCAATCGCACGTTGTTTTTCGTTTTCAATTTCTACTTGTGCATCGCTAACAATTTTGTTTGCACGCATATTTGCTTCATGAACAATTTCTTCTTGCTGTGTTTTCGCTTGTTTCTTAGCATCTTCCATAATGACAGATACTTCTTGTTGTGTTTTAGCTAATAACGCTTTATTTTCTTCAGCGTAATGCTTAGCTTCTTCGTTTTGACGTTTCGCATTGTCAAGGTCAGCTGTAATCCCTGCTTGACGTTCGTCCATAATGTTCTTTAATGGTCCCCATGCGAATTTGCTTAATAAGAATAGCAATAGTGCAAATAATACTAATGTATATGCCGCTGTTCCCCACTGTACGCCAGTGTGCTCAGCTGCTTGACCTAATAATAAGAAATCCAAGTATAACGCTCCTTTCATCGCACTTTTCATAAATGAATGGCGAAATCAGAACGACTTCGCCTTTAACGAGTTATATTTTATAATTAACGGTTCATTACCATGAATGCTACTACTACTGCGATGATAGGAAGGGCCTCAACTAAACCTACACCGATGAACATGATAGTCATTAATGGACCACGTGCTTCTGGTTGACGTGCTACACCTTCAACTGTACGAGATACGATTAATCCGTTACCAATACCTGCTCCTAATGCTGCTAAACCAATTGCGATTGCTGCTGCTAATAAATTCATTAATAATTTCCTCCTAAAGAAATATGATAGTTTTTTAAATTTTTATATTAATGGTCGTCTGACACTTTATGTGACATATAAACCATTGATAACATTACAAAGATATAGGCTTGAATTGAACCTACAAAAATTGAGAAACCTTGCCAGATAAGAGTTGGAATTGCTGCACCTAGCATGCCAGCTGCTCCAGCTGTACCTAGCGTTGCAAGTAATCCGAGCAATACTTCACCTGCGAAAATGTTACCATAAAGACGCAGACCAAGCGTTAAAGTTGATGAAAATTCTTCGATGATTTTAAATGGCACCATAAACCATACTGGTTGAGCAAAACTCTTTAAGTAATTACCAGTACCGCGCATCTTAACACCATAGAAATGTGTTAATAGCACCATCAGTGTAGAAAGTGTTAATGTAACTGTCGGGTCTGCTGTTGGAGATTTCCACCATAATGTGTGACCATTAATAATTGCAAATGGTAACCCCAGCATATTTGCAACAAAGATAAATAATAACAATGTTACAGCCAGGAAATGAAAACGCCCACCTTTATTCCACGCCATGTTACTGTTGATAATTCCTCTTGTAAAGTCAAAAATCCATTCAATAAAGTTCTGTTTACCGTGAGGTCTTACACTTAAATTTCGTGTAAAGAACATCGCTATTAAAAAAACGATTGCTGCTGTCACCGTAAGCATCAACATCGATGAAAGATCAAATATCATTTCATGACCGAATAAATCAAGACTATAGAGGGGTGATACGTGTCCCATTACTTCACCTCTTCCATATATGTATTATTTTTTCAAACTGTTAACAGAATGTACGATAATCA
The DNA here is from genome assembly GCF_030067655.1 of Macrococcus sp. S115. NCBI lineage: Bacteria > Bacillati > Bacillota > Bacilli > Caryophanales > Staphylococcaceae > Macrococcus > Macrococcus sp. S115. The sequence continues at coordinate 16,314 of NZ_JASJES010000005.1, forward strand.
TAACATACGTTAACATCAGGCCGAGTGCGATTCCAAGCAAATTAATGCTTTGCGGAAATCTTACCCAGAAGAGGCATGCCATGACCGCTATTAAAAAGCGAATCCCCATACCACTCGAAACATAGAGCACATCACTATTGATTGCTCGCAATAAATTGTGATGCCAGACAAAACTACTGATTGCCGAAGCAATTGTACCAATGATCAATCCTAATATGAAGCTATTTCTATAGAAAATATAAATAATAGCAAGTAGAATTATCAAGCACAAAAAATACTTTAGATACAAGTTGAAAAATGTCTTAAATTCTGACATATCAGGATAAACTCCTTAGAAAAAGTTTTCACATGAATGAAAACAGTTTCATTCCTAATTTATGATAATATAGGGCAAAATATGTGTCAATGCTATGTGAAAAACTTAAAAATTAAAGTTTCACTAAATGTTCACAAATTAGACACATTTAAGCGTTTAATAAAAAGTCTGATAATTGCAAACGTAATTACTTGCTTCCAACTTTAAATGGCGCAGGTTTTTCTTCTGTCAAGCTGAAATAATATTTAATATGTTCACAAATACGTTGTGAAGTTTCACCATCGCCATAAGGATTGCTCGCTTTAGACATGGATTGATATAATGTCTCATCAGTTAACAAAGATTTTGTTAATTGATAAATATCTTCTTCTTCAACGCCCGCTAACTTTAATGTCCCAGCTTTAACACCTTCAGGACGTTCGGTTGTGTCACGTAGCACAAGCACTGGCTTACCTAACGATGGTGCTTCTTCTTGCACGCCACCCGAATCTGTAAGAATAAAATGACTGCGACTTGCGAAATTATGGAAGTCGATAACATCTAAAGGTTCAATCAATTGAATACGGTCATGATTATTTAAATGTTCTGCAGCAATTTCACGCACTTTTGGATTTTTATGCATCGGGTAGACAACTTCAACATCTTCAAACTCGTCCACGATTCTTCTGATTGCACTAAAGATATTATGCATTGGCTGACCAATATTTTCTCTTCGATGTGCAGTTAATAGAATCACTCTACGCTCACCTGCACTGTCTAAGATATCAGAACGATAATCCGACTTTACCGTCGTCTTTAAAGCGTCAATCGCAGTATTACCTGTGATAACAATTCTATCTTCAGGCTTATTTTCATTACGAAGATTCTGTGCTGCATCATCAGTCGGTGCAAAATGAAGGTCTGCCAATGTGCCTGTCATTTGTCTATTCATTTCTTCTGGGAATGGAGAGTATTTCTGCCAAGTTCTAAGCCCCGCTTCAACATGTCCAATCGCTACTTCATTATAAAAAGCAGCAAGACTTCCAGCAAATGTCGTTGTTGTGTCTCCATGTACAAGAATCATATCAGGGCGCGCTTCTTTGATGACTTCTTCTAATCCTAAGATAACACGGCTTGTCACTTCAGACAGTGTTTGACCTGCCTTCATAATGTTCAAATCATAATCCGGAGTAATTCCAAATATCTCAAGTACTTGATCCAGCATTTCACGATGTTGTGCAGTCACAACAACGATCGGTTCTAATTCTGGATCATTCTTTAAAGCCAATACAAGGGGAGCCATCTTAATTGCTTCTGGTCGTGTACCAAAGATTGTCATTATCTTCTTCATATCAATTCTCCTAATTATTTAGTCCCGAACAATCGATCGCCTGCATCACCCAATCCTGGAACAATGTAGCCATGATCATTGAGTTTTTCATCTAGTCCTGCAATATAAATATCTACATCTGGATGTGCTTTTTGTAATGCTTCTACACCTTCTGGAGCAGCAACGAGACACATAAATCTAATCTTTACAGCACCGCGTTTCTTCAATGAGTTAATTGCTTCTATTGCCGATCCACCTGTTGCAAGCATTGGATCCACTACAATAAAGTCGCGCTCTTCAATGTCTTGTGGCATCTTTGCAAAATATTCTACAGGTTGAAGCGTCTCAGGATCACGATATAGACCAATATGACCGACACGCGCTGCAGGAATCATCTTCAGCACACCTTCAGTCATGCCTAGTCCGGCACGTAATATTGGGACAACTGCAATCTTTTTTCCTGACAGGCGTTTTGCTGTCATCTCAGTAACCGGTGTCTTAATCTGTACGTCATCTAGCTCAAGGTCACGTGTTACTTCGTATGCCATTAACATACCAACTTCATCAACAAGCTCACGAAACTCTTTCGTACCCGTTGACTCCTCTCGAATATAACTTAATTTGTGTTGAATAAGGGGATGATCAAATACATGGACTTTCGCCATACTATACCTCTTTCCTAATAATTATTTATATAATGGATATTTTTCTGTTATTGCACGTACACGCGCCTTTGCATTATGCTTCACTGTTTCATCTTCTGTATGAGCGAGCACATCCGCAATAATCGATGCAATATCTTTCATGTCTTCTTCATTAAATCCACGTGTTGTCACAGCCGGTGTCCCGATTCTAATACCACTTGTAACGAATGGACTTTCTTTATCAAATGGAATCGTATTTTTATTTGTAGTAATGCCGACATCGTCAAGTGCACGCTCTGCGACTTTACCCGTAATGTTACAGCTCGTTACATCTATACTCATCAAGTGATTGTCTGTGCCGCCAGAAACAATGCGTAATCCTTTTTCAGTTAAAGCATCCGCTAATGTCTTCGCATTAAGTACCACTTGCTGTTGATATGCTTTAAAGTCTTCTGTCAACGCTTCACCAAATGCGACAGCTTTGGCTGCGATAACATGCATCAATGGTCCGCCTTGAATTCCAGGAAATATCATCTTATCGATCGCTTTTGCATACTCTTCCTTACAAATGATCATACCACCACGAGGTCCACGTAATGTCTTATGTGTCGTCGTCGTAACAAAGTCTGCATGAGGTACTGGATTCGGATGAAGACCAGCAGCTACAAGCCCTGCGATATGTGCCATGTCGACCATCAGTTTTGCACCGACTTCATCTGCAATCGTTTTAAACGCTTCAAAATCAATAGTTCGTGAATATGCTGATGTGCCTGCAACGATAAGTGCAGGTTTATGTTCTCGTGCAAGTTCGCGAACAACATCATAATCAATTCTTTCTGTTTTCTCATCTACACCATAAGCAACAAAATTATAATCTACACCACTAAAGTTCACTGGCGAACCATGCGTGAGGTGACCTCCATGGCTTAAATTCATTCCTAGAACTGTGTCTCCAGGTTTTAAAGCGACACGGTAAACGGCCATATTAGCCTGCGAACCTGAATGCGGTTGTACATTGACATGTTCCGCTCCAAAGAGCTCTTTAATACGATTGCGTGCTAAATCCTCAACGATATCTACAAACTCACACCCACCATAATAACGGCGATGCGGGTAGCCTTCAGCGTATTTATTTGTCAGAACCGATCCTTGTGCTTCCATCACGGCTTTTGATACAAAATTCTCAGACGCAATTAATTCAATATGATGGTCTTGTCTCTCAAATTCTTTCGTGATTGCTTCAAATACTTGATTATCTTGCTGTTTAATTTCTGACATAATACCCTCCTATTTATATTGAGCGCGTGGCCCACCAATTAATTTCGGACGATGTGTTGCTATCGTGACTACTGCCCCGCCCACTTTTTTCGTTGTGGTTCTTACCGGAATCTGTACATGCTTAATATGCATTCCTATAAGCGTCTGACCAATATCAATACCACAGTCTGCCTGGACATGTTCAACTACGACAGGATCCTTAAAGTGACGATAAGCTGCTGCTGACATACTGCCCCCTGCTTGTTTTGCAGGAACAACCGTAACTTCATTTAGCTGATAGTTGAGCATAACTTCTCGTTCCATCGTTAATGCTCGGTTAATATGTTCACATCCTTGAAAACAAAAATCCACACCCGTTCTATTATGAACATCATCAAATATTTCAATAAACTGTGCAGCAACTTCATCAGAACTATGTGTTCCGATTTTTTCACCGATGACCTCAGATGTAGAACAGCCGATTACACATAATTGGCCCTCTTTAAAGAAATCTTTTGCTTCTAGCTCTGTCATCAACTGTTTAAGACTATTCATTGCAAGACTCCAGCGCTGCTAATTTATCAATCCTCTTCTGGTGGCGACCCCCTTCAAATTCAGCGTCCAGCCATGTCTGAACAATTAACAGCATTAGTCCTTCGCCTATCACACGTTGTCCCATTGCTAATATATTAGAGTTGTTATGCTCACGCGTCACTTGCGCTGTAAATACATCGTGCACTAATGCACAGCGAATACCTGGCACTTTATTCGCTGCGATGCTCATTCCAATACCTGTGCCACAAATCAAGATTCCACGGTCACATTCTCCATTCACTACACTCTTAGCAACTGGCTTAGCATAATCAGGATAATCAACAGATGTTTCATCTGGTGGGCCAAAATCAACATATTCAATATTTTGGGACTGTAATAATTCAATGATTTTCTCTTTATACTGAAATCCACCATGATCACTTGCGATTGCAATTTTCAAATAAACAACCTCCCTTAAATCTATATCACTCTATATTATACCGTATTTCATGTATGAGTAAATCAATTATCGGTCGAGCTTTCGAAGCATTTCACGAATATAATAGGAGAGTTCGTTATAAGTATCTAAATACACTGAGAAATCCCCTCCGTAAGGGTCTGATATATCTCCCTTCTCATCCATCGCATACTCTTTTAAAGTATATACATTACTTCCTGGATACATTAACTTAATTTGCATTTTATGACTATTTGTCATCGTCAATATTAAATCCTTTTCACTATCTATAGCATCGAACTGATGACTCTCTGTTACAGGCACCAAGTTTTCCTGCTCAATGATTGATGCTGCATGCTTTGAAATAGGCTGTCCTTCTTGTGCATACAGCCCAGCTGAAGAAAATAAATGGTTAGAATTAAGTGATTTTGCGATACTTTCTGCCATTGGACTACGACAAGTATTCCCTGTACAAACGAATACGATTTCCATATGCCACCTACTTTCTTGTAACTGCTTTATTGATACGATTCATTAACGCATCACTACCATTATAAGACGTAAAGTCAGTAATATATATCTTTTCAATTTCCTCTATATCATCTGCACTGCGCAGCGCATCATATAAATCATACATTGCACCCCCACTATCTTCAAACGTAGCACCAAGTTTAAAGAACCATCCACCATTCACTTTATCCTTTTCACTTAGTGGTGCAATAATCGCTTCATTTGCAGCCAGTTCCAAACTTTCAAATCGCTCCACTAATTCTAATGGGCTGTTCGGCGCATAATGTCGATATTTCATACCTGGAGCAATTGGTTTGTCTCCCTCAATACGTTCATCGCTCATACATCCAGGCACCACCATTTCCAGGTCATTGTGTGTAATCGCTCCTGGCCTTGCAATTCTAAATGGATACTGACTACAATCAACAACCGTGCTTTCTATTCCGACCTCTACTTGTTCGCTTTGAACAATGCCAAATATCTTCCCTTCCATATCATGAATCACGTGTTCTGCTTTTGTAGGTGACGGTTTGCCGCTCGTATTAGCGGAGGGTGCAGCGAGCAACAAATCAGTCATCTCGATGAGTTGATGCGCAACCTTATGTGCAGGCATACGTACTGCCACCGTATTTAGTCCCGCAGTAACACTTTCCGCAAGGATACCTTGTTTTACTGGAACGATAAATGATATAGGCCCTGGCCAGAAATAATCCATCAACTTATAAGCCGCCGCATGAATATCATGAGTAAACCATTCAAGCTGTGACAGATGATGAATATGTACAATTAACGGATTATCTTGTGGTCTGCCTTTCGCTTTGAATATCGCTGCTACTGCCTCTCTATTTGTAGCATCAGCTGCTAAACCATATACTGTTTCAGTGGGAATTGCGATTGTTTCTCCTGCTTTGAAACCTGTAATGATTTCCTGTACGTGTGGATATGTGGACAAATCTTCCACATAGTTACACACATCCCAAACATTTGTTCTCACTTCGTTCACTCCTTTATTTAAAGGTCTTTCATGTAAAAATAAAAAGTTATGCACAAAATGTGGATAACTTTTTAGAATTGTGCATAACTTATTAACACCATTTAAACCATAGCACTCGATCATTACCATTAATATCTTTATGTATATTGACGTGTAAATGACTAAAATGTTCGTGAATATAATGTGTGAGTGCATCCGCCTGACGGTGCCCGATTTCAAACGCAATAAAGGCACCTTGATTCATAACTTCCGGGAGACTTTGAATCATACGTTTATAAAGTACAAGCCCTGCATCTTCTGCAAATAGCGCAAGTTCAGGATCAAAGAGCGCGGTCAAGTTCATCTCTGTCACTTCATCTCTACTAATATAAGGGGGATTGGATAGCAGTGCATCTAGCTTTATCCCTCTTTCAATAATAGGTTGAAGTAGATCACCTTCAAAACATGTCACTCGTGCATCTAAGAGCGCAATATTATGCAGCGCTACTTGCAACGCTTTCCGACTAATATCTGAAGCATACATCGTACATCCACTTTCTAGTTGAACCGTTGCTGCAATCGCACCACTTCCAGTTCCTATATCTGCAACAACGTCTGATTGAGATACATGCGCTAAAGCAAGCGCTACAAGCTCTTCTGTTTCAGGTCTAGGAACGAGTACGCGTTCATCCACCATAAATTTGCGGTCATAAAACATCTGAAAACCAGTAATATGAGCAAGCGGCTCATGCCGAACAAGCCGCGCAATCCCCTCTTTATATTGCGCACATTCTTCATCACTCAACTGACGTTCACCTAGCATAATATCTGTTCTCGAGAGAGCAAACAGATCCATCATTAGAAAAGTCGCTCCAATAGCTGGCTCTTGTGCATTAATAAGCGCTACTTCTCCTTCTTTAATAAGATTTCTTAAATTAGAGTACGCCATCATTTAATGCTTCTAACTTAGACGTTTGTTCTGCAATTGTTAATGCATCGATGATTTCTCCTAATTTACCCTCAACAATTTGATCTAATTTTTGAATCGTCAAACCGATACGATGATCAGTTACACGATTTTGAGGATAGTTATATGTTCTAATACGTTCAGAGCGATCACCTGTTCCTACCGCTGATTTACGTTGTTCAGAATACTTCGCTTGTTCTTCTTGTAATTTCGCATCAAATACACGTGTTTTAAGTAATTTCAATGCTTTTTCACGGTTTTTAATTTGAGATTTCTCAGAAGATGTCGCCACAATCCCTGTTGGAATATGCGTAATACGTACTGCTGAGTCAGTCGTATTTACGTGCTGACCGCCAGAACCTGATGAACGGTACGTTTCAATACGTAAATCTTCTTGACGAATCTCAATTTCCACATCTTCTACTTCAGGTAATACAGCAACCGTTGCTGTAGACGTATGTATTCGTCCACCACTTTCAGTTGTTGGAATACGTTGTACACGGTGTGCTCCATTTTCGAATTTCAACTTACTGTATACACCTTTACCGATGATTGTGAAACTGATTTCTTTAAACCCACCATGATCAGCTTCATTCGTTTCCATCACTTCAATCTTCCAGCCCTGTTCTTCTGAAAATCTTGAATACATACGGAATAAGTCTCCAGCAAAGATATTTGCTTCATCCCCACCAGCTGCACCACGAATCTCCATAACCACGTTTTTGTCATCCATCGGGTCTTTAGGGATTAATAATAGTTTCATCCTTTCTTCTAGTTCAGGAATTTGAGGTTTTAACGTATTGATTTCCTCTTTAATCATTTCTTGCTCATCAGCATCACTGGCTTCACCCATCATTTCTAATGCTTCTTCAAGTTGCTGTTTTACTTCTTTGTATCCTCTATACACTTCAACCGTTTCCTGAAGGTCAGCCTGTTCTTTTGAGTATTCTCTTAATTTATCGGTATCACTTACGATATCTGGATCACTTAATAATTCATTTAATTGTTCGTAACGCTGTTCTACAATTTCTAACTGATCAAACATAACATTCTCCTTTAAATTTTATTTAGGTACAACATGATGTTCCCTACATCTTGGTTCATAACTTTCCTTTGCACCAACAAGTATAATCGGATCATCGAACTTGGCGGGCACACCATCTATTAATCGCTGCGTACGGGAGCTAGGTGCTCCACATACACTGCAAACAGCCTGAAGTTTCGTCACATGTTCGCTAACCGCCATGAGTTCTGGCACCGGCTCAAACGGAACACCCCTAAAGTCCATATCTAGTCCGGCAACAATCACTCTATATCCTTCTTCTGCAAGCTGTGTTGCAACACCTACGATATCATTATCAAAGAACTGCACTTCATCTATCGCTATAATATCATGCGTCTCTTTTACATGTTCTAATATTTCTGATGAATGATGCACATTTACAGCTTCTACTTTATTGCCGTTGTGTGATACAACTTCCAGTTCACTATATCTATCGTCTATAGACGGTTTAAATACAATCACTTTTTGTTTTGCGAAAAGTCCACGTCGCACGCGGCGAATTAACTCTTCACTTTTCCCACTAAACATACTTCCTGTAACACATTCTATCCAACCTGAATGGTAATGCTCATACATTTAAATGCCACCTTTATAAACAATAATCGATTAATTATATCATAAATTGTTTATAAAAAATAAAAAATCCCACAACCAAAACTGGCCATGGGATCATTTGAATTATTGGTTGCTTGATTTGAATCCGAACTTTTTGTTGAAACGTTCCACACGACCATCCGCAGATGCGAATTTTTGACGTCCTGTGTAGAATGGGTGTGAATCAGATGAGATATCTAAACGGATAACTGGATATTCGTTTCCATCTTCCCATGTCATTGTTTCACTTGAAGTACGTGTAGACCCACTTAAGAATTTAAAATCTGTAGTAGAATCTAAGAAAATTACTTTGTGATAATCAGGATGAATTCCTTGTTTCATTATTTTTCAGCTCCTTTGCCCTGAACCATCCGGAACAGAGTTTATTCGTGAATAATTTTCACGTCAATACTTACATATTATATATGGATTGTGTGTAGAATGCAACTATAAATTTATATGATCGGCTTACCTGTCTTCGCACTTTCAACCATACGTTCTCCCAATTGCTTAAAGAAATCTTCATTAGATTCACTTTGTTTTAGGCGTCTTAAGAAACGTTCGGTGAAGTCCGGACTCTCAGTAAACAAATTACGGAGTTGCCATATCATATCAAGCTCATTTTTATCGAGTAACAACTCTTCCTTACGTGTTGAACTGCGTCGAATATCAATCGCTGGATATACACGTTTTTCAGCTAGCTTTCTATCAAGCATCAACTCCATGTTACCAGTTCCTTTAAATTCTTCATAGATCATATCATCCATGCGGCTCCCTGTTTCTACAAGCGCTGTTGATAATATTGTCAAACTTCCCCCAGCTTCGATATTACGCGCCGCGCCGAAGAATGCTTTTGGTTTATGAAGGCTCGCAGGATCAAGACCACCTGACAACGTTCTACCGCTCGGTGGGATAACAAGGTTGTACGCACGCGCAAGACGCGTTATAGAGTCCATAAGAATAATAACATTTTCACCAATCTCAACAAGGCGCTTTGCACGTTCAAGGAGTAACTCAGCAACTTTCACGTGATGTTCAGGAGGCTCGTCAAACGTTGAGTGCACTACTTCGGCAGCTTCAACTGAACGTTCGAGGTCTGTAACTTCTTCAGGACGTTCCCCAATTAATAGTATAAAAAGTTTTGCATCTGGATGGTTAACTGAAATAGCATTCGCAATTTCTTTAAGTAGCGATGTCTTACCTGCTTTAGGTGGCGCTACAATCATTCCACGCTGGCCGAACCCAATAGGTGTAACTAAGTCCATTATACGCGTAGAATAAGCCGTTTTCGTTGTCTCCAGGCGAATGCGCTCATCGGGATAGAGTGGTGTTAACGCCTGGAAATGCGGACGTTTCTTAACCTCTTCAGCGTTTTGGTCATTAACAAAGTCTACCTGCAGCAAACCATAATACTTCTCATTTTCCTTAGGTCTACGCACTTTTCCAGTAACTTTATCCCCTTTTTTTATTTCAAAACGACGAATCTGACTTGCGCTGATATAAATATCCTTTTCACCCTTAGAATAATTGACGGTTCTTAAGAAACCATATCCGTCAGGCTGAATATCATCAAGAATACCTTCCATATAATAATTACCGTCTTTTTCCATCTGTTTTTCCATAATGGCAAGCACGAGTTCCTTTTTATTAAGTTTACTGTAATTTACAAGACCTAATTCTTTTGCACGTTGTGTTAGAGCTTTCGTTGTCTGATTTTTGTAGAGTTCATGAAAAGATTCATATTGCGGACTTGTTCTAATTTTTTCTGGCATAATGACACCCATTTCTATTAAAAATTGTTTTATATATTTATAAGAATTTATTTAGCGGAATTGAAGGAGTTTATAGGGGCAAACAAATTAATTTTAACACGATTTCTGTTTATCACAAAGAAATATTACTTATTGTTATATAACAACTCATATACAGTAAGGAATGTAAAAACCCGAATATCACAGAAAACGAAAAACTTCTCCTGCAATATTCGGGCTTTACTTGACTTCTGTCATTCTATTATATTCTATCGCTATCTTTAATTACTAATCCCGGTTTCTTCTCTAAGCTGTGTCGTCCTTGAATAAAGCGGACCGTTCCTGATTTCGCACGCATAACAAGTGAGTATGTTTCAGCAAACCCACCTTTAAATTGTACTCCCTTCATCAGTTCACCGTCCGTCACAGCAGTTGCTGCAAAGATTGCATCGTCACCTTTAACCATATCATCAAGCTTCAGTACAGTATTCGGTTCGATACCCATCGTACGACAACGCGCTTCTTGTTCTTCGTCTTCCGGTAATAATATTCCTTGGAAATCCCCGCCTAACGCTTTAATCCCTACAGCAGCGATAACACCTTCTGGCGCACCACCAGAACCGAACAATACATCCACACCTGTAAAGTCAAATGCTGTATTGATTGCGCCAGCTACATCACCGTGTTCGATTAATTTAATACGCGCACCAGCTTCACGAATTTCTTTAATAATATCTTCATGACGCTTACGATTCAATAATGTCGCTGTAACTTCTGAGACATCTTTGCCTTTAGCTTTTGCTACCGCCTGTAAGTTTTCTGTTACTGATTTAGAGATATCAACAACACCTTTACACTCGGGTCCAACCGCAATCTTCTCCATATACATATCAGGAGCATGCAGTAATGTACCACGATCACCTACAGCAAGTACCGTCATCGCATTCCAGCTACCTTCAGCTACTAAAGTAGTACCTTCTAAAGGATCTACCGCAATATCAATCGCCGGCCCTTCTTTTGTTCCTAGCTCTTCACCGATGTAAAGCATCGGCGCTTCATCCATTTCACCTTCCCCGATTACTACAACTCCGTCCATCGGAATTGTATCAAATACTTCTCGCATTGCCGTTGTTGCTGCATCATCCGCTTCATTCTTAAGGCCCTTACCTACCCATTTCGCACTCTTCAAAGCTGCCGCTTCAGTTACTCTGACTAATTCCATCGATAAACTACGTTCCATCATCATTCTCCTATCACCAATAATTTTCTTAATTAGTATAACATAATTCGTCATTTTACATACTATTAGTTTGTAATTATATACAGGTGATAAGTCCAACAAAAAAAGCGAGGCTTAAGCTTCGCCTTTTTTCGGAATTTCTAATTCCAGATGTTCCTGCGCCCAGGATTCTATAGGATGCATTGCTTCAGACAACGAGATACCTTTGTCAGTTAAAACGTATTTAATAGATAAAGGCGTTGTTGAAATGACTTTCTTCTCTACAAGGCCCCACTCAGATAGTTCTGTAAGTTTCAAACTCAACGCTCTCGGTGTAATGGTTTTTAAATCACGTTTAATATCCGAGAAATGTGCTGCATTATTCTCAGAACGCGATAAATAATTGATTAATAATCCATTCCAACTTCTGCCGAGGATTTTAAACGTCTCTTCTAAATATGGACAAACTTCCATAATATCACCTCTTTATCTCTCGATTATAACACGATATAAAAAATATATCTAGTATAAAAAGTACAATTTTATACCAAGGTATATTTTTTATATCAATAATGTACAATAAAGACGGTCAGCTGACCGTCTTAATCTTCAATAGATTCTCTCCAGATATCCGCGCCTAATTTTTTCAGTTTTTCTACAATACCACTATAGCCTCTATCAATATGGCGAACATTATATACTGTAGTTACACCATCAGCATATAAGCCTGCGATTACAAGGCATGCGCCAGCACGTAAATCACTCGCTGCAACCTCAGCTCCAGAAAGTTTTGATTTTTGTACAGCGGCTGTCCCGTCAGATTCTTTAATATTGCCATTCATTCTCATTAATTCTTCAACATGTTTAAAGCGTGCTGGATATATCGTATCAGTAACAATACTTTGACCATCCGCTCTAAATAATAACGGCGTAAATGGCTGCTGTAGATCCGTAGCAAATCCAGGATACACATTTGTAGTAATCGTTACCGGTTTGTACGTATCTGGTTTCTTAATACGCGCGGAATCTTCACCAATTTCTACGGTAATGCCCATCTCCCTCAACTTAGCAGTTAAAGGCTCCATATGTAGTGGAATGATATTTTCTACAAGTACATCCTCACCCATCATAGCAGCTGCACACATATATGTACCTGCTTCTATTCTATCCGGGATGATCGTATGTGTTGTACCATTAAGCGCTTCAACACCTTCAATTTTCAATGTATCCGTTCCCGCGCCACGAATTTTAGCACCCATATTATTAAGGAGCGTCGCAACATCTACAATTTCAGGCTCTTTTGCAGCATTTTCAATCACTGTTTTACCCTTTGCCATTGAAGCTGCTAGCATAATATTTATTGTAGCACCTACCGATACTACATCCATGAAAATTTTAGCACCCTTCAACTCGTCAGCTTCAAGATACATGCCACCTGCTTGATTCGTAATCTTAGCACCTAGCGCTTCAAATCCTTTAATATGCTGGTCAATAGGACGTGGCCCTAAAGGACATCCACCTGGCAGTCCAATGATGCACTTCTTAAATTTCCCTAACATTGCACCCATCATATAATAAGACGCACGTAAAGACTGTACTTTATGGTTCGGTAAAGGCATATTAATCGCTTCTGAAGGATCAATCGTTAAAGTATCTCCATCTAAATCCGTCTTTATATTTAGATCTTCTAGTAAGCTCATCAATGTAACAACATCTGAAATTTCAGGTAATCCTTCTAATTTCACAATATCATTCGCCATTAATGTAGCTGGAATAAGTGCAACTGCACTATTTTTTGCACCACTTATCTGAACAGAGCCATTTAACGGTTTACCGCCTCTGATTTTAATTACTTCCTGTGACATATTCGGGACTCCTTTAATTGTAATCACAAATTATTTATCTTTAACTTATTTCAATATTTTATATTATTATAAACTAATTTAACATTTCTATGCAAAGCAAAGCCATAGAAATTTAATATAAGATAGATTACAAAGTAAAGTCAAGAAAAAGAGCACTCCGAAATTTCAGAGTGCTCTTTCTATCAACATATATAACTATGCTTTATTAGAAGTTCCAAATTCTTTAATTTTACCAATCACAGTTGCTTTAATTGCTTCACGTGCTGGCCCTAAATATTTACGAGGGTCATATACATCTGGGTCATTGTTTAATGTATCACGAACTGCTTTCGCTGAAGCAATTTGGTTTTCAGTATTTACGTTAATCTTAGCAGTTCCTAACGAAATTGAACGCTCGATATCTTTCGTTGGGATACCAGTACCACCGTGTAATACTAATGGTAAACCAGTAGCATTACCTATTTCTTCCATTTCTTTAAATCCTAAATTCGGTTCACCTTTGTAAGGTCCGTGAACTGAACCTAATGCAGGAGCTAGGCAATCAATACCAGTTTTCTCAACTAATTCCTGACATTCTTTAGCATCAGCATATACAACACCATCAGATACGACGTCGTCTTCCTGACCACCAACACGACCTAATTCTGCTTCAACAGATACACCTTTAGAATGTGCGTATTCTACAACTTTCTTAGTGATTTCAACGTTCTCTTCGAAAGAATGGTGAGAAGCATCGATCATTACTGAAGTGAATCCAGCATCGATTGCTGCTTTACAGTTTTCAAAGCTTGAACCGTGGTCTAAGTGAATTGCCACAGGAACTGTAATCTTCATATCTTCCAGTAAACCTTCAACCATCTTAACTACCGTATAGAAACCACCCATGTATTTTGCTGCACCTTCAGATACACCTAAGATAACTGGTGCGTTCTCTTCTTGTGAAGCCCCTAGAATTGCTTGAGTGAACTCAAGGTTGTTAAGGTTGTATTGACCAACTGCATAACCACCTTCTTTAGCTTTAATTAACATTTCTTTCATTGAAACTAATGGCATGGATAATATCCTCCTTGTGTGCGTTAGGCACTAATTTTATAGATTTAGTATAGCACTATCGTCCTGTGTTTGCATTTATAAAGGTGGCTACTTTGTGTATTTTCGCACAATATTCATAACTTCTTCAATAGTAAACGGTTTCATCAGTATTCCTGATGCGCCACGACTTTTAAGTCCTTTAATTTGTTCGTTTGTCTGGAAGGCAGAGATTAAGTAGATTGGTCTATCAGTATATTTTCTCATTTCTCTCAATGTTTCTTCCCCCGACATTACAGGCATCCGTCGATCTAAAAATATAATGTCATAATCGTTAACTATCACCATTTCAAGTCCCTTTTTACCATGCTCTGCTTCATCAGCTTCTATACCTTGAATAGACAATATTTCTTTAAATAACAATCGAATATTTATTTCGTCATCTACTATGAGTATTTTCATCGGTTATCTCCCAGTATGTTATGATATAGTCAATCATTTCTTGAAAGTAGGTTTAATATGTTCAAAATATTTAATACACAACTCAATGGTATCTTTAAAAAAATAGAAGCGCAAGAAGTAGAAATTGATATTGCAGCACGACTGCTTGCACAAGCTGTTGTCGGTCAGGGAAAAATATATGTTAAAGGATTTGGCGATCTTAAACATTTCGAAGACTTTGCTGTAGAAAGCAAAGAAAGATTATTTGACTCAGAAAAATTTATTACTGAATCGCTAATCGATCATACGGACCGCATTTTAGTGATGAGCGACACGTACGATGAAGATTGTCATGAATTTATTACGATGCTGAAGGAAAAAGATATCGATTTCGTTCTTGTATGTAATAAAGATGAACGTATAGATGTGATGAACTTTATCGATTTAAGTACTCCACGTGCCCTCGTACCAACCGAAAACTTCAGTCGAATTATTACGCCTCATATGATGGCGATGAACTTTATATACTACGGCATTTATAATGTCATGTATGAAATGTTAGTTGAAGAAGAGGAAGCATAGCATAAACGCCCGAACAGTTGTCTGTTCGGGCGTTTCAAATTTGTATTTACCAGCTTCTATTCGGACGCTATCACACCATTTAGAATCTTGTTCAAGACTTATCGCTCACATGATAACCTCTTAACGGTATCATGGGAGCAGTCTCTCAAGCAAAATCCAACGGGCACCTGAAACAAGATGCGTTTCTTTGGTGCCCATTCGGGATTTTGTTCAAGACTTATCGCTCACATGATAACCTCTCTATTGAATCGCAGCTTCAATGAATCCTTTGAATAATTTCTGAGGTTTCATTGGACGAGATAAAAATTCCGGGTGGAATTGACATGCCACGAACCATTTATGGTCAGGAATTTCAACGATTTCCACTAAACGTCCATCCGGAGATAAACCTGAGAACACTAATCCTTTTTCTTCTAATCGCTCACGGAATTCATTGTTAAACTCATAACGATGACGGTGGCGTTCATCAACATGCGTTGTACCATAAGCAGCATGTGCTCTTGTTCCTTCTTTTAGTTCACATGGATATAAGCCTAATCTTAATGTTCCACCTAAATCAACAACATCTTTCTGATCAGGCAATAATGCAATAACTGGATAAGGCGTGTTTGGATCAAGTTCTGATGAATGTGCGTCTTTTAAGCCAACAACATTACGTGCAAACTCAACTGTTGCTAACTGCATCCCTAAACAAATACCTAAGAATGGCACGTTGTTTTCACGTGCGTATTGCGTCGCAAGAATTTTACCTTCAATACCACGTTCACCAAATCCACCCGGTACTAATATACCATCAGCATCTTGTAAACGTTCTTTATAGTTTGTTACATCTAAATCTTCTGAGTTAATCCAATCGATTTCGATGTCTTTTCCAAATTCATATCCCGCATGTTTTAATGCCTCAGCAACTGAAAGATATGCATCCTGAAGCGCCACGTATTTACCTACTAATGCAATTTTAACTTTGCCTTCTAGGTTACGCACAGTGTCCAAAAGTTTATTCCATTCTGTAAGATCTGCTTCTCCACTTGCTTCAAGTCCTAGACGCTCGATTACAAGATCATCCATATGCTGTGCTTGTAATGCTACAGGAATTTGATATAGCGTATCTGCGTCGCGACATTCAATTACTGATTTTTTATCAATGTCACAGAATAACGCAATTTTATCACGTAAATCTTCCATCATTTCATATTCTGTACGCACAACAATCATATCTGGCTGAATTCCTAATCCACGAAGTTCTTTTACACTATGTTGAGTTGGTTTTGTTTTCATTTCACCAGCTGCTTTAATGTACGGCAGTAAAGTACAGTGAATGTACATTACATTCTCACGACCTAAGTCACTTTTAATCTGTCTGATAGACTCGATAAATGGTAATGACTCAATATCTCCTGTTGTACCACCAATTTCAGTAATGACAACATCAGCTTTCGTAGATTCCCCCGCAAGCAGTAAACGTGACTTAATTTCATTTGTAATATGAGGGATAACCTGAACAGTACCACCTAAATAATCTCCACGACGTTCTTTCTTTAATACATGAGAATACACACGTCCTGCAGTTACGTTAGAATACTGATTTAAATTGATATCGATAAAACGCTCGTAATGCCCTAAATCAAGGTCAGTCTCAGCTCCATCATCTGTTACGAATACTTCTCCATGCTGATAAGGACTCATCGTACCTGGATCAACATTTAAATATGGATCAAATTTCTGAATCGTGACTTTAAGTCCTCTATTCTTTAATAAACGACCTAAACTTGCTGCCGTAATCCCTTTACCTAATGATGAAACAACGCCACCTGTTACAAATATAAATTTTGTCATGTTTACCTCCTGGAAATTAAAATAATAAAAAACGCTCCCATGCACAGTAAGTACATTGGGAGCGTATAGTTTATACGTTCGTCCTTAAATTAAGGAGCCCAAGTAAAATAATAATCATTTTTAAGAAGATTGTCAACTATGATTATTCTTCCTCGTCTTCAAATTCGTCTTCTTCTTCTTCGAATTCTTCATCCGGTTCAACAACAAGACCTGCCTCATCTAATTCATCTTCCACTTCTTCATCTTCAGTGTCAACATTTTCCTCGTCACCATCAGTCGGTAATAGATCAAGTTCATCTTCCACTTCATCCTCACCTAATAAGGCGATCTTCGGTGAATCTTCGTCTTCTTCATCTAAAATATCAAACTTCTGAACAGTTGGTGCAATCTTTTCTTCAATATCGTCCACTGAATACCAGTCACGCAGACCCCACATATATTCACCAGTAGATAAGAATCTACCATCTGTGTTTAAGTCTGTATAGAATTGTACGACACGCGTTTCTACTGCTTCATCAGAATAATTCCCGATGGCTTTAAACTCATCGATTAATTCGTATAAGTTTACTTCTTTACCTTTTTCGCTTAAAGCCATGTAAGCTAAGTCGATAAAAGAATTTTCGTCCATCATTTCTTTAGTATATTCAGAGATTTTCATTATATTCGTCCTTTCAGAACTCTAAAGTGTTTATACTACATCATAACAAATTACTTCCAAAAAGCGCAATAATTATTCAAAATTTCTCTATTAATATTTAATTAACTTCGTTAATACTTGTGTATTTGCTGTATCCATCGCTACAAAGTTATTACTTAAATAAAGCGCGGCATCATCACCTGACACATCGATCTCAATTTTATCTACTGCTTCAAAATTACGACGAAGGAAAGTAGCGATTTGTCTCAATACATTTTGTTTAATAACGTCTGCATCTTGCTGTATATTAAACGATACGAGGTGAGCTGTAGTATCTTCAATTGTATATTCAATTTCTCCAACAAACTGACCATCTCTTTCAAGGCGAATAACCTCTTCGTCTTTAATGAGTCGTAGCTTCGAAACATAATCGGCACCTAAATCTAGATAATAGAGACGCTCTTTTCCGATTGGCCCTTCAGGATTCGTCGCTAAATGAAGAAAACCGGCACGTTCATATAGATTCCATGCAGCCTGATTCTCTGCATCAACTACTAGGAAGAGTTGATCGAAATCCGGAAATACACTTTGTACAAATTCAGGAATATTCATCATAATTTCAGTGCCATAGCCATGACCTTGCAACTTATTGTTGATTGATAAGCTACGGACATATACTGCATTAATCGGCGTATCATATCCTTCATGTTGATAATGCTGATGCAACACAAAGAACCCTACAACCTCTTCGTCACGATTAAGCACAACACACGGTCTACGATCCGGATCCATCAACCCTTCATCTAATACCTCTTTCGGTAAAGAAGAATAAATCATTTGACGCTCTGTTAATTCGAACTGGTCTAATGCCTCACGATAGTCTTCTCTATACTGTACAATTTTAATTTTAGAACCTAAGAATTCCATTATCTCTTTGCCTCCGTACATTGCAATTTATTTTGTTAAATATATTTTACCCATTTTTTAAATATTAGAACATGAAAGTTTATTTTTTGACTGCTAAGCATCACCTTATATGATAAGATAAAATAAAAAATGTGAGGTTTATGATGAAAATAGGAATCGATGCAGGTGGTACCTTAATCAAAATTGCTATCCTTGAAAACGATACATTTACATATAAAAAAGAACAATCTACAGACATTGAACGCGTTGCAGCATGGCTTAACACTATGCCAGATGCACAAGTAGCTCTAACAGGCGGAAAAGCCACTTATTTAAATAGTCTTATTTCACATGATGCATTTCAATCAATTGAGTTTGATGCGACATTTAAAGGGATTCAATCCTTTTTAGATGAAAATAATATGTATCTCGATAAATTTGTATTCAGCAATGTAGGCACAGGAACTTCCATCCACTTTGTTGATGAGAATAAACAAATTCGTGCAGGCGGAACAGGTGCAGGTGGAGGTATGATGATGGGACTTTCATACTTACTGACTGGGAAAGAAGATTTTGCAGATATCGTTACAACAGCTAGAGCTGGTAATCGCGATATTATCGATCTTAAAGTAAAACATATTTATAAAGGTGATAAAACACCCATTCCAGGCGAGCTTACAGCCGCTAACTTCGGGAACGTACTTCACAACAAAGACACCGAAAGCTTTACAGATGCAGATAAGATTGCTTCTGTCCTCGGAATCGTTGGAGAAACAGTGACGACAGTATCTATCCATGCAGCTAGAGAATTTGGAGCAGAATATGTTGTTTACATCGGTTCTAGTTTTCTGGACAACAAATTATTGCAGGATATCGTCGTAAATTATACTAAATTACGTAACTTCAAACCTTACTTTATCGAAAACGGAGAATATTCAGGTGCTGTGGGCACACTTAGGTTGATGGATGAAAAATAACGTAAAGGCTTAGCCTTTACGTTATTTTTTAAGCACCTTTATTAAACTTACAAGCATCGGCAGCAATGTCGCACTAATTACCGATGCTGCAAATATACTACTTTTTCTAGTCTTCATGAACTTCACCTTTTAAACGTTGTTCAAATTGTTTTGCTTTTTGATCGATGAATGCTTCGTCATCACCATACCATATACAAATAAAGCGTGACGGGAAAGCATTTTTATCTCTATAATCTCCATCATAATATGCTAATGGGAATAAGTTACCACTCTTTACTTCGTTTAAAATTGTTTCATAGAATGCTGCATTATCACCATCAGAGTAATAGGCAAGGAACTTTTTATAGTCCCCTTTTAGTACATCATCCAGTAACAATAATGAACTTGATCCATTTTGTCTGAAGTTTAAATCAATTGCAAACAGATTATCATCTTTATCTACTAATATATCAAATCCTGCAATCCCTTTATAGCCCGCATCGACACCATTCTTCATAATCTTTCTACCGGCTTCAATTACAGATACAGGTACATTCCTATCTGTTGTATTACCTCTGTATTTACCGTATTTTTCTACCATCTGAAGCGATGCACCCAAAAATGTGATGCCCTTCTCTTCGCTATACGCATATTGTACGCAGTAATTTTTAATAGGTTCAACAAATTGTTCGATAATCAACTGCTCGGTACCACTTGCCGCCTGCACGCGTTTTATCGAACTTTCCACATCATCTTCTGTATAACATAGCATCACACCATATCCACCTGCTGTCGGATGTTCGTCACCCGGCTTAACAACAAAAGGAAGCGTCCATTCACGTACACGTGTTTGGAAATCATCAATTTTTACAATTTCGCGTTTTGGAAGATACTCTCCACCCGTCCATTTATGGATGAGTGATTTGTTGTTTAAATCTAAAAATATGTCTCGTGGTACAACATAATCATCATTGTCCACAATATCAGTCTCGTGCGCATATTGGAAGAATATCTTTCCTGTCTCGGCATATTCTTTTAAAGCCTTTTCATACTCTTCACGTGTTTCATACGTGATATATGTTTTGGGCATCGCTACTCCCGCTGCGCCAAATAATTCACATGTCTTCTCAGTTACCGTTGCTTTATGAACAATAACAGGCATCTCTGCAATGATTAATTCTCTGGCACTTAATAAATTCGACTGATGTTCTTCAGGCTGTAGCCACGGATTAAAACCATAGCTTGGTCGTGATGTGTAAAGCACATTATCACCATACAGATCACGCATCGTAAGTGAAATATTTAATTTATTGGTGGTCATAGACTTTCCCCTTCAACACTGTATGTAAATTTTTTATCGCTTTTAATTCATCCGGATTATCAATGAGTTCTAATGCCATCGTCGCCATTATTTTAGCACCTTGAATCAGTGCATGATCTCCATGTGCACTACCAGCAGCATCTTTAAATTCAACAGTATGCCCTACTAGGCTTGAAGGCCCAATTTTTATATGCGGATGAATTGTTGGGATAACATGACTCACATTCCCTGTATCTGTTGATCCAAAACCAAAATCATCATGTAATATTACCTCATTGTGCTTTTTAGCATGACGTTCAAATAGATCATCTAACAAATCATTTCGAATAAATTCATTTACTCCATTTTGAATGTGATTCAGCTTATACTCTGCACCCGCAGTAAGTGCAGCACCTTCAGCAACACGTTCAACTTTGCCGGTTAACACATCTAGTTCCTTGCGACTCATTGCGCGCGTGTAGAATCTTGCCTTTGTGTAATCCGGGATAATATTCGCGCTCTTGCCGCCATCCAATATTACACCATGTACTTTATCAGATTTTCGAATATGCTGACGAAGCTGCGCAATCCCGTTAAAGAAACTGATCATTGCGTCCAGTGCGTTAATCCCATTATGAGCATTCTCAGAAGCATGTGCGGTCTTACCGAAGAACTCGACTTCAAATACATCTACAGCAAGTGTAGGCACCGTACGATATGACTCGTGTCCTGGATGTATCATCAAAGCAACATCGCACTCAGAGAATAATCCAGCTTTAACATACGACGCCTTTGCACTACCATTCACACCACCCTCTTCAGCTGGTGTACCAAATACTTTAATCGTACCACCGTGCGTTTCAACATATTCTTTAATGCTCACGCCTGCAAGCACACTTGATGTTCCGATAATATTATGTCCGCATGCATGACCAAGTCCAGGCAGAGCATCGTATTCCGCTAAGAATGCAATCGTCGGTCCTTCATGTTCACTTTCAAATGTCGCAATGAATCCTGTCTCGTGGCCTGCGATATCACGCTCAATTGTGAATCCTTCGTTATATAAAGTCTTGATGAGTAAACTAGACGCAAAATACTCTTCGTTTCCAAGTTCCGGGCGTTCGTGAATCTGGTGGCTTATTTTAATAAATTCCTCTTTATTATATTCAATATAGTTAAGTACATTTTGTTCATTCATCGTCATTACCCCTTAATTAAATTCAATTAAGTCCACTTAATAAAAAAGACACCCTCAGATAAGGATGTCTATACGTCTTATCTGTCAGCATAAGCTGCAGGAATTAGCACCTTACATATTGCAGGTTGCTGGACATCAGCGGGCCTGTCCCTCCGTCCGTCTCGATAAGTGTTTAATTGTTATCAATTATATTAGAGCTTTAAAGCATGATTGTCAATAAGATAACTTATTTTTCAGATATTATCCGAATATCTGTACTTCGTTCGATCCGTTCCAGTTCATCGCTTTAACTTCAATTACAGTCAAGAAGATGTCCCGCGCCTTTTTATACGAAGAGAAATCAAAAGGATAAATTCTTGCAAGTTCCCATTTGAACGCACTATAACGATCTCTCTCACTTGAAAATGTTCGAAAATAATCTCTTAACTTAATGCGTTTCAATAATTCTTCATCTGCCTCTTTATACACAAAAAGATGAAATTGATGATCCTTTGTAGCATATACTTTATAACATACTTCTTTACAGATTAAATGATATCCAAGTTCAGCTAACTTTAGTTCTTCAATATCATGCTTCACCTCTACAGCAATATCTATCGTCGCACGTGCGTCCATACCTGGTACCGCAGTAGACCCAATATGATGAATCGCACTAATATTTTTTAACTTCTGAAGCACTCTTTTCTTTTCGCCTATATAAAGGTGCTGCCATATACTATCGTAAGGTACTAT
Source organism: Macrococcus sp. S115 (assembly GCF_030067655.1). Lineage (NCBI taxonomy): Bacteria > Bacillati > Bacillota > Bacilli > Caryophanales > Staphylococcaceae > Macrococcus > Macrococcus sp. S115. The sequence continues at coordinate 39,390 of NZ_JASJES010000005.1, forward strand.
CATCACTTGTTTCATCCTTTCCCCTCCTTCTTTAGATACATTTTAAAATATTATACTTCTTTGCACACAAATTCACAAACTATTATATTGAGTAAATAATAAATTCATGATATTATTAATCCCGAGTTATCTGATAAGAATAATAATATTAGGAGTGTACCGATGAGTTTACCTTTTATGGACATCTTTAAAGCATGGGCATCAGATTATGATGATGCTGTAACAGGACAAAATCCCGAATATAAAGATGTATTCTCAAACTATGATTTTATGATAGAAGAAGCAACAAAACACGCAGGAAAACGCGTAACAGAATTTGGTCCTGGAACTGGGAATTTAACAAACATGTTATTACAGCGCGGATTGGACGTACAGGCTGTAGAACCAAGTATTGATATGACAAAGTTAGGTGAGGCTAAGACAGGTATTACGTTCGAACGTGGCGATTTCCTGAACTTCAATGCTAGAGAAACAGATACATTTATTTCTTCTTTTGCTTTTCACCACCTTACAGATAAAGAAAAGAAAGAAGCGATTGCCCTTTATAAGCCGCTTCTCTCCGAAGATGGAAACATCATTATATTGGACACAATGTTCAATTCCTTAGATGAAAAAGAACAGATTAAATCACATTATGACGCACGAGGTTACCATAATCTTGTCGAAGATCTGGAAAGAGAATATTATCCATTAAAGGAGACAATGGAAGAGATTGCCAACGGCTTGGGATTTGATTATCAATCCACTCAGATGAATCGTTTCGCTCATCTTCAAATATTAACTAAAAAAAAAGTAAAAACTCCTGCTGATTTAATCGGTAATACACCGCTAGTGGAACTTAAGCATTTTCCACTGAATAAAGGAAACCGTCTATTTGCAAAACTTGAGTTCTATAATCTGGGCGGCTCTGTAAAAGACAGACTGGGTGTCAACATTTTAGAACAGGCTTTACTTCGTGGTGATATTCAAAACGGTACAGTTGTTGAAGCTACAGCTGGTAATACAGGAATTGGTCTTGCACTCATCTGTCAACAGTATGGATTAAAGCTACATGTCTATGTTCCCGAGAAATTCAGCATCGAAAAACAAAGCATCATGCATGCATTAGGGGCTGAAATCGTAAATACCCCTACAGAAAAAGGAATGCTCTTCGCACGCGAAGAAGCGCTGAAATTCGCTCAAGAAACCGGTGCATTCTATACAAATCAATTTGAATCAGCAGATAATCCTTCAAGCTACGATAAACTGGCAAAGGAGATAAAAAGAGATGCTGGGAAGGTTGATGCAATCGTTGCTGGTGCAGGCAGTGGAGGAACATTTACAGGTCTTGCAAAGCACTTCAAAGAAAGTCATCGCGTTATCGTAGAGCCTGAAGGTTCGATATTAAATGGTGGAGAATCTGGTAGTCACCGCACAGAAGGCATCGGCGTTGAAAAATGGCCCGTGTTCTTAGATAAAGATTTAATCGATGCCGTTGAAACAATTTCTGATATCGATGCCTTTACACGTGTCTCAGAACTTGCCCAAAAAGAAGGTCTGCTTGTCGGTTCTTCAAGCGGAGCCGCGCTACATGCCGCACTTAAAACCCAAGAAAATATGACTGATAGCAATATCGTCGTAATATTCCCTGATGCAGCTGAGCGATACTTATCACAACAAATATTTGATATTAAAGGAGAATAGATTATGCAAAAGAAAACAATGATGATTCATGGTGGAAATACAATAGATGAATACACTGGAGCTGTAAACCCTCCAATTTACCAAACAAGTACCTACAAACAAGATGGCATCGGGAATATGCGTCAAGGCTATGAATATTCTCGTTCAGCGAATCCAACACGTACAGCATTAGAATCATTAATCAGTGACTTGGAATCAGGTGATGCTGGCTTTGCATTTGGTTCAGGTATGGCTGCAATATCTTCTGTAATCATGTTACTCAATGCTGGCGATCATATCGTTGTTGGTAGCGATGTATACGGCGGAACTTATCGCGTCTTCACAAAAGTCTTCGAACGCATCGGTATTAAATCAACATTCGTTGACACAACCGATATCGAAGCAGTTGAAGCGGCAATCAATGAGAATACTAAGATGCTTTATATCGAAACTCCTACCAATCCATTACTTAATGTAACGGATATTCGCAAAATGGTTGAAATCTCTAAAGCACATAACTTAATTTCTGTTGTAGACAATACATTTATGACACCTTACTTCCAGAATCCACTTGAACTTGGTGCAGATATTGTACTTCATTCAGCAACGAAATATATCGGCGGACATAGCGATGTTGTAGCCGGACTGGTTGTAACACGCACACCTGAGCTTTCTGAATCAGTTGGCTTTATACAGAATTCCGTAGGTGGTATACTTGGACCTCAAGATAGTTTCTTACTTGTGCGCGGTATTAAGACACTTGCAATTCGAATGGAACAAACAGAACACTCAACATTAAAAATCATCGAATTCCTCCAAAAACAAAGTGCCGTAACAAATATCTTCCATCCTGTCTTGCTTGATGAACAAGATAAGAAAATTCACGAATCACAAAGCAAAGGTTACGGTGGAATGGTATCATTTGATGTAGGATCTAAAGAAAATGCCGAAAACTTAGTAAAAGCAACGAAATATTTCACTTTAGCAGAATCTTTGGGTGCAGTAGAAAGTTTAATTTCTGTCCCGAGCCAGATGACTCATGCTTCGATCCCTAGAGAACGTCGCCTTGAACTTGGTATTACAGACGGTTTAGTTCGAATCTCTGTGGGTATTGAGGATAGTGAAGACTTAATTGCAGACTTAGAACAAGCATTTAAACAATTAAATTAGGAGTGACGCTTATGACTAAAAAAATGAACGTTGAAAGTTTCAACTTAGACCACACGATCGTCGATGCACCATTCGTACGATTAGCGGGTATCAAAGAAGGTATCAATGGTGATGTAATTCATAAATATGATATTCGTTTCAAACAACCAAATAAAGAACACATGGAGATGCCTGCACTTCATTCATTAGAACATTTAATGGCTGAAAACATCCGTAATCATACAGATAAAGTAGTAGACATCTCTCCTATGGGATGTCAGACTGGCTTCTACGTTTCACTTATCAATCACGATAACTATGAAGATGTGTTAGCAATATTAGAAAACACTTTGAATGATGTATTAGCAGCTGATGAAGTCCCTGCTTGTAATGAAGTGCAATGTGGCTGGGCAGCGAGTCATTCTTTAGAAGGTGCAAAAGCAATCGCACAGGAAATGCTATCTAAAAAAGACAGATGGCATGTAATTTATCAGCCTGGAAAAGAACCACAAGCATAATTAATTGATATATCAATAAGTGGCACACATGAAACTTCATGTGTGCCACTTATTTTTAAAATCTTATTAAATTTGTAGCTGCATATACATCATCATATTCATTTAAAACATTAAGCTGTTCATCTACAATATCCAAGTGATATGGACCAGTTGCTTCATTAATCTTCTCTATCTTATCAAGCGACACATCATCATGCTTCTTAAAATTAAAAGTAACACTATAGTCCGTCTTCTCACCAGTACCGTATACAAGTTCTCCTAAAACCTTCTCTGTTCCATTACCTTCAAATAAAAACTTCAACTCATTTGGTAACGTAAATCTAAAGCGATAGTGGGGAGTATTATGCATTAAATAATCATATAATATTCGATCAATTTTATAATCTAATCTAAATGAAATACCATGTTCATTATGCGTTGCCACTAAATTCTTTATCATAAAATGAGGCATCATAAACGCTTTATCTGCTACATCAGCTGATACAGCTCCAGGTTTAACTAGCTCAACATTCTTACTTTGTTTCTTATCCATAGTATCACCTTGATTCTTCGTTAAAAAATAATAGAGCGCACCACTTGCTGCAGCAAAGATAGCAGCACCAATTGTTTGTTTATATTTCATATGTATTAGCTCCTTTATACTTTTTATTCTTATACCCCATTTCGCTTAGGTAATGCATAAATACAATAAATTACACCGTCACACAAATATTATTTTGCGTTAAATTAATTTTCCCTCAATAAATAATGGAGATGATAATATGTTTACAGAGAAGGAACGTATAAATTTAATACTCTTATATGGACTTGAAGATGCAATTGAATTATATGCTAAATATAATAATCAAGCTTATAAGCATCTGAATGAATATAAAAATATCAATAAACAACTTCTAGAAAAACTATCACTAGCAATCAGTTATATCGAAAGACAAGTTGTTCAATAATAAAAGGAGTAGGTATCTGAGATACCTACTCCTCTTCCATCCTCTAATTCTTACTTCAATTCTTCCAAATAACTCTCACCAAACTCCGGCAATTCAACACCAAAGTTATCAGCAATCGTCGCACCAATTGAAGCGAATGTAGTATGCGATTCTAATTCACGACCACCATCAAACTGTTTACTATACATGAGTAGCGGTACATATTCTCTTGTATGATCTGTTCCCGGCATTGTAGGGTCGTTACCATGGTCTGCCGTAATAATGAGTAAATCATCTTCTCTTAACGCTTCTAATAATTCACCTAGTCTATCATCAAATGCTTTAATTGCATTCATATAACCTTCTTTATCACGACGATGTCCATACAATGCATCAAAGTCCACTAGGTTCAGGAAGCTTATTCCATCAAAGTCAGACTTCACAACTTCTAATAATTTATCCATACCATCCATATTATCTTTCGTTCGGATGGACTTCGTTACACCTTCACCATCATAGATGTCATTGATCTTACCGATTGCGATAACATCACGCCCTGCATCTTGAAGTTCATTCATCACTGTACGTCCAAATGGTTTTAATGCATAGTCATGACGATTTGATGTTCTCGTGAAATTCCCTGGTTCACCTACATATGGGCGTGCAATAATGCGCCCAATTAAATATTTCGGGTCTTTCGTATATTCACGGACTTTCTCACAAATCTCATAGAGTTCTTCAAGCGGGATAATCTCTTCGTGTGCAGCAATTTGCAGTACCGGGTCAGCTGAAGTATAGACGATTAAGTCACCTGTTTCCATCTGGTGTTCGCCCCACTCATCAATAATCGCTGTTCCTGATGCTGGTTTATTAGCTACGACTTTTCGTCCTGTCATTTCTTCAATAGCTGTAACAAGCTCTTTAGGGAAGCCATCCGGATATACTTTGAATGGTTGATCGATATTCAGACCCATGATCTCCCAATGACCTGTCATCGTATCTTTTCCTACAGATGCTTCCGATAATTTCGTATAGTATGCTCCTGGTTTATCGACTTTTTTTACGACCGGAAGTGGTGCAATATTACCTAATCCTAACTTTTCTAAGTTCGGTAATTTCCCTGCATATCCTTCTAACGTATGTTTTAAAGTATGGCTCCCAGTATCACCAAACTTCTCTGCATCTGGTGCTTCACCAATCCCTACAGAATCCATTACGATAAGATGCACTCTTTTAAATGTCATAATATCTCTCCTATTCAGTTATGACTTTATGAATTAACACTGGCGCTTCTGCGTGGTCAGAGATTTCAATATTGTCATAAATTTTGTTCATTACATCCTCTACATTATCACGGTTTGCATAAATTGTTACAAGTGATTCGCCTTCTTCAACTTTGTCGCCAACTTTCTTGCGTAACATCAGTCCTACTGCAAGATCAATCGTATCTTCTTTCGTTGCACGGCCTGCTCCAAGCAGCATAGAAGCAATGCCTAATTCATCAGCAACAATTTTACTTACCACACCTGTGCGTTTCGCCGGTACTTCAATGACATATTTCGCTTGTGGCAACTTCGTTACATCATCAACTACTGATGGATCTCCACCTTGATTTTGAAGGAATGTTTTAAATTTATTCAGCGCTTTACCGTTGTTAATTACCTCTTGTAACTGTCCACGTGCATCTTCAAGTGTGGTTGCTTTACCTGCTAGCACGACCATCTGGCTACCTAGTGTTAAAACAAGTTCTGTTAAATCTTCAGGACCTTCTCCACGTAAAGTTTCAATTGCTTCTTTCACTTCAAGCGCATTACCAATCGCATATCCTAACGGCTGACTCATATCAGAAATAATCGCCATCGTATTACGTCCAACATTATTACCGATCTTAACCATCGCAGTTGCTAACATTTCTGCATCTTTATCTGTTTTCATAAATGCGCCTGCACCTGTCTTAACATCAAGTACAATCGCATCTGCACCAGCTGCAATCTTCTTACTCATAATACTTGATGCAATAAGTGGAATACTATTTACCGTTCCTGTAACGTCACGTAATGCATAAAGCTTCTTATCAGCAGGTGTTAAATTACCTGTCTGGCCGATAACCGCAAGTTTGTCTTCATTTACAAGTTTCATGAAATCATCTTCCGAAATTTCTACATGGAAACCTTCAACTGCTTCCAGCTTATCAATCGTACCACCTGTATGTCCCAGTCCACGACCACTCATCTTCGCAACTGGAATATCAAGCGCTGCAACTAAGGGTCCAAGTACTAAAGTTGTCGTATCACCTACACCACCTGTTGAGTGTTTATCAACTTTAATCCCTTCAATTGCTGATAAGTCGATCTGGTCGCCACTTTCAACCATTGCCATCGTTAAGTTTGCTCGTTCTTCGTCATTCATATCCTGGAAGAAAATCGCCATCGCTAAACTTGATGCTTGATAATCTGGAACTTCACCATTCGTATAACCTTTGATGAAAAACTCGATTTCTTCTTTCGTAAGCGCACGTCCATCTCGTTTCTTTGCAATAATGTCTACCATTCTCATTATAATTTCCTCCTTTTTGTAAACGCTTTCTATAAATTTATAAGGGAAAGGGAATTAATAATCCCCTTTAGCTTCTTCACCTTTTAAAATTTGTACACCTGCACTTGCACCGATACGTGTTGCACCCGCTTCAACCATCGCCATAACGTCTTCATAAGAACGCACACCACCTGAAGCTTTAACACCCATATCAGGGCCCACAGTTTTTCGCATTAATGCGATATCTTCTTTCGTTGCACCACCAGATGAAAATCCAGTAGATGTCTTCACGAAATCTGCACCTTGCGCTTGCGCAATTTCACATGCTTTTACTTTCTCTTCATCGGTCAATAGCGCTGTTTCGATGATCACCTTTGTCGTAACATCTCCTGCAGCATCAACTACTGCTTTAATATCTTCAGCTACTAAGTCATAGTTCTTATCTTTAAGCGCACCTATATTAATAACCATATCAACTTCACCGGCACCATTTGCAATCGCATCTTTCGTTTCAAATGCTTTCACAGCAGGTGTATTCGCACCTAATGGGAAGCCGATAACTGTACACACAAGAACATCAGTTCCTTCTAATAAAGATTTAGCATACTTTACGTGTGAAGGGTTGACACACACACTCATAAATTCATATTCGCGTGCTTCCTGTGCTAATTGAGCTATCTGTGCCTTCGTTGTTTCAGGCTTTAATGCTGTATGATCAATATACTTTGCTAAGTTCATGATTCATCCTCCTTTAATTTCACTTCTATTATATCAGATACTGAACAAAAGTAAAAATCATAAATGAACTTATGTTCAAATCAAAGTAATTTCCTGGCTGTAATACTATCGGTAATGAGCACATTAGGAATATTTCCATTTAGTGCACCACGTATTGCTTCAACTTTATGGTTTCCTCCAGCAACAAGTATGCTCGTTGGTATTTTGCGTAATGTATCGAGCGTAACACCCATCGTACGATCATCTACCCATCTGTCTGCTATTTTACCATCTTTCGTATAGAATCTCGAACAAATATCGCCTACAGCACTCGTTTTCAATCGTTTCACTTCATCTTCAGAGAAAAAACCGAGCTTAAAAAGTAACGCCTCATCTCTAACTGTCCCTGTTGTATAAATCGCAACATTACATTTCGGCGCCATCTTCAATATACTTTTAATATGACGATCGGCACTAACAAGTCTCTTTACTTCCTTATTATCAAATATGACTGGAACCGGTAAGTCTCTCGGAATGGAATTAAAGCTACGCGCAAATAAGGACAACGTTTCATGCGAATGGGTCACCACATCAGAATATGAGACTCCACCTTTAAGCTGAATCGTTTCTACACCATTTAAATTCAATGGTTTCATAAGTTCAGCAACGCGAAACATTGTCTTACCCCAGCTGATACCTACAATATCATTATTCTTCACAGTTCGAGATAAATATTCCGCAGCACATTCAGATATTGCCTTTATCACTGTTTCATTACGATCATTTGTTACATCTTTAATGATCACTTCCTTCAGACCATATTTCTCCCGAATTAAATGTGCTAATTCATCACTCTTCTCGTATGGATCATGAATGATGATTTCAACAATCCCCATATCTCTGGCATGGTTTAATTGTCTTGATACAGTAGGTCTTGATATATCCAGCTCATCCGCAATTTCTTTTTGACCAAGGTTTTCCTCATAGTACATCTTTGCAATCTTTATACATTGCTTCATCTTATCTTCCATTCTCTTCACCTCTACTCTTCAATTCTATATAAAAACAAAAAAAAATACACTCCAAACTATTTGGAGCGTACCAAGTAAATTTATTATTTCAAGAATGATTTAAGCATCCAATTATGTTTCTCAAGGTTACTAATCATACCTAGGAACATATCTGCAGTCATCTCATCATCTGCTTCTTCGGCTGCTGCTTTACCTTCTTCTAATTGTTTAATAATCTTATCGAAGTCTCTCGATAAATCTTTAACCATATCCTCAGCCGTTAAATCTTTCTTCGCTTCTTTAACTACAGATAATTCAAGCGATTCTTTCAATGTCGCAATTGGATGTCCTTGAATTGCTAAAATACGTTCAGCTAGTTCATCGATATATGTACTAGCTTCATTATAAAATTCTTCAAATTTTACGTGTAAGCTAAAGAAGTGAGGCCCTTTAACATACCAGTGATAATTATGAATTTTAGTATATAATACCGTCCAGTTTGCTACTTGCTGGTTTAAAGCTGTTACTACTTTGTTATCATTTGATTTTTTTGCCATTATAAATCTCTCCTCTATCTTGTTTATATTAATTATTATATTATAATCATTCTAATTAATAAAGTATTATGTCTTATTCGAATTTATTTGGGTATACTAATTAAAAAGGAGGGCATTATGCTAAAAAAATACATATTACCAACCATCATAGCAGTTATCGTCTTTTTTATCTTATTCACAATCGATCTCTGGAAAGTACTGTTAATGGACATACTTACTTCTACCCCTTTTATTATACTTTTATGCATTTGCGCATTATTTGCTGCTTTGCTAGCTTATCTCTTCAGCAAACTTGCCTATAAAGTTGATAACGACCCATCACTTGAACATTACGAACAGGATCGTGCAAGCTTTAAGAAATTCTCAGAAATGAATATATTCTTAATCATTTCATTTTATTTTGCACTTGGCTCAATTATGTTAATCAGTTTAAACCATGCACCTTTCTATTTAGGGATTATCAGTATCGTAACACTTATGATCGCAATCGTAATGCGCTATTATGGTTACAGTATGATCAATAAACTTTATCCAGAACGCGACCTTCCAGAAAACTTCGAATCAGACTTTGATGATAAACTCATCGACTCATTAACCAAAGAAGAAATGATTACAATATTTACGGGTCTCTACAATGCATTTAAGTTAACAAATATCATCTTACCTGCAGCAATGTTGTTAATAACAATTTACGGATATGCAACAGGTATCCCTCAACATTTTGCATTAAGTGTTATAGCAGGATGTGCGATTGCAATTAATATTATGTATCAGGTAACGGTAAGAAAATTGATATAAAAATAGCAGTTATCCATTCAAGGATAGCTGCTATTTTTTAACTCTTATTTTTCTTCTACTATTAATGGTTGGTCAGGCTTAACAAAGAACCATAATACAATTGCTACAACAGCTGGAATAATCATCAAATAGAATGTCGTATCCCAACCATAATGCTGTACAAGGTATCCACCAAGCATCGGACTTAAGAAAGCACCCACGTTACCCCATAAGTTCATCCATCCTGATACAGTTCCAGAGAAGTTACGTCCAAGGTCAGTAGCAGAAGCCCAGCTCATACCCATAGATAAACCTACACCACCAAGACATAATGATAAGTAGATTAAATTCATAACCATGTCATTTGTCTGAACAGATAAGAATAATGAAACTGCAAATACGATAAATCCAAAGATTGCAATCAACGCACGCGCTCTAAAACGTGAATAGCCTCTAGAGATAATTGCATCTGAAATTGTGCCACCCGCCATAATCAGTATAAACATCATTAACCACGGCGCTGCTGCTAAGAACTTCATATCCTTTAATACAACATGGTATTCCTCTTGTAAATATGTCGGTAACCAAATTAAGAATAAAGTAATAACAAACTGTACTACAAAGTATTGTCCAGCAATCGCAAAGAAACTGAAGCGCTTGAAGAATAGTCCCCAAGGTGCAGATGTCTTATCTGTCTGAACCACATCACGGTTTTCCATGATGTATGCTTTCTCTGCTTCGTTAACCATCTTATGATGTTCCGGTAAGTCTTTAGCAATGATTGCCCAGATTGCAGCAATAATGATACCAATCGCACCGAAAATAAAGAATACTGCTTCCCAACCGAAAGCTTGATAAATAGCTATTGTTACAAACGGTGCAATAACAGGACCAAAGTATGATCCTGCAAGCAATGCACTTGATGCACGACCTTTTTCACTTTTGGCAAACCAATATGTATTAAATACTGCATTTGAAGGATACATCGGTCCTTCCCCTACACCAAATAAGAAACGCATTGTGTATAATAATCCGTGATTTTTGACAACCCCTGTTAGAATTGTGAATGCACTCCACCAAACAAGTGCAAATGTTAACATTTTCTTAGGGCCAAACTTCTCCGCCATAATACCTGCTGGCACTTGCATTAATGCATAACCTGCTGCAAATACCGAAGCTAACATACCAAACTGTGTCTTATTCATATTCAGATCTTCCATCATTGGTTGCGCAATATATGAGATATTGGCTCTATCCATATATGCAATAACTCCAATCAGAAAGAACATCAGTGCAAACATCCATCTTACTTTAGTAGCTTTTTGACTCATTTAATTCACCTCATTAATTTGTATAGTCATCCTATGACCAATTGACTAGATTAAAAATAACACATGCTGAAAACGATTACAATAACTTTGTGAAATTTTAGCTCAAAAATAAAATATTTGTTATATAACACTGTGAAAAAATACCAAAAAAGCTATTTTTGAAAGAAAATTTCTAATATATATCAGTTTTATTACAAGGTATTTTCGGGATAAATTACACCTCAAAAATTCACAGACTTTCCTTAAGGATATATAGTTTGTGAATTTAGTATCAAAGTTGTATACTAATATTGTAAATAAATATTTGGAGGGATCATTACATGAAAGCAGCAGTATGGCATGGTAAAAAAGACATTCGAGTTGAAGACAGAGAAATCCGTGAAATGCGTGATAATGAGGTACGCGTTAAGGTCGGATATGCTGGAATTTGCGGTAGTGACTTACATGAGTATCAAGAAGGACCAGTATTCGTTCCCGTAGACAAAGAGGATGATCTTACTGGGGGTAAAGCACCTCTAATCATGGGTCATGAATTTTCAGGCACAGTCGTTGAAGTTGGTAAAGAGGTTAAAGACTTCAAAGTTGGCGATCGTGTTTCAGTAAATCCAACTGTGACATATGGTAAAAATACAGATGAACTAGATGTCTATGATGGCTTCAGTTTCCTCGGCCTACATACAGATGGTGGTTTTACTGACTTAGTTAATGTACCAGAAACTAATCTTTACCACTTACCAGATTCATTATCTTTACGTGTAGCAGCAACTATCGAGCCTTTAGCGGTAGGCGTTCAAGCTGTTAAAGAAAGTGGCTTAGAGTTCGGAGACACTGTGGCAATCTTTGGCGCGGGTCCTATTGGTATCTATACGACCCTTGCAGCTCGTGCGGCTGGTGCAAGTAAAATTATTGTACTCGATCTTTCTAAAGAACGTTTAGAAAAAGCAAAAGAATGCGGCGCAACGCATGTCATTAACTCAGGCGAGGTAAACGCGGTAGAAGCAATCAAAGAAATCGTACCAGGTGGAGTAGACCGTTCATTTGAAGTAGCTGGTGTAACACCTACATTTGTACAAGCGATCGATGCTACACGTCCTCGTGGCACAATGGTAATCGTTTCTATTTTTGCTGGTGACATTAAATGGCCACCATTACAATTGACTAATGCTGGTGTGAAAATCACTTCAACAATCGCTTATTCAAGAGCATCTTACCAACAAACAATCGATTTAATGGGTAGTGGTCAAATTGATACAGAGAGTACCATTACCGGGGAAATTGAGCTTGATGATATCGTAGAACACGGTTTCGAAAAATTAACAAATGATAAATCTCAAGTTAAAATCTTAGTTAAGCTTAATGGAGAAGACTAAAAAATAAAAAGTGCTGAGACAAGGTGTCTCAGCACTTTTTTTTATATTAACTTTTCTCTAAAATTCCTTGTATAATCGTTTAGTTCATAGTCTTCAGGTACCTGTTCTGTTCTGACCACAAGTACGTCACACTTTGCATATCTAACGATCGCTTCAGACACACTTCCCATAACGAAACGCTCAAATGAATTGTAGCCACTTGATCCGCACATTATTAAATCAACCTTGTAACCTACTGCAATTTGTTTCGGAATAATATTTTTAGCTGCGCCATGCGCTATAACGATTTCAACATCCTTTACACCTCGGTCTAACGCAATTGCTTTGTACCCTTCTAGCAATTCTTGTGCATAGATATCAGCGTTCTCAGCAAGTGATCCACCTTTGGCATCAACGTTAGCATAAGTTCTAATATCAACAATATGTGTAAGTACAAGTTTTGCATCATTCCTTACAGCTACCCCAATCCCTTTCTCAAACGCATACTCACTGACCTTAGAACCATCTAACGGGATTAATATTGTATTATATTTCATAGTATTCCCTCCGAATCATATTTTCTTATACTTATTGTAACATCCAAGTGTTTTATAATCCTAGATTCTTCATATATTGTTCACGTACATCTGCTTTCAATGTCTCATTAGGCAGGAAATACCAAAGCCCATCTTCTAATATCTCACCGTCTCCTTGAAGCTGAACTTTCTTCACATTGCGAACTGCGCCATTATAACCAGTAGCTAATCCTTTTAAATCATCAAATGATAAATCAGTTACAACATTTCCTTCGATACTTTTCAATAAAGAATCTAATTTCGTTACAGAATCTACGCTTAATACTTTTGTTGCTAATGCCTGAATCACAAGCTGCTGTCTTTCCTGGCGACCGAAATCGCCTCCCGCACCTTCTTGTTTACGACTTCTAATAAATGCCATAGCTCCATCACCATCTAGATGAATTTCTTGTCCTTTTACAAAATTGAATCCACCATAACTGAAAGTAGAATTGCTGACAACATCGATACCACCGACTTTATCTACCATTTCATGCATACCATCCATATTAATCGTCGCATAATAATCGATAGGAACATTCATAAATTTCTCTACAGATGCTACCGCCATCTTTGCCCCACCGTATGCGTATGCATGTGCGATTTTCTCGTTCGTTCCTTTACCTACCATTTCACTGTATGTATCACGAGGGATACTTACCATTTGTGATTTGTTCGTCTTTGGATTGATGCTCATCAGAATAATCGAGTCACTACGTCCAGCATCGCCAGTTGCAAGTCTTTGCTGATTTGAATCAACCCCGAATAATGCAACACTGATTGCATCTTTATTACCGATGTCAACTTTGTCACCACGCAGTTCTGACTTGTCCCTACCTTCTATTTTGTGCTGAATATGCTCTGCCGTTTGTTTCACCTTAAAATATGATCCACCTACAAACCATGCAGCTACTAATAACATGAGTACAAATACGATTAAAAATATTGAAAGACATCCCAGTCTTCTCTTTCTTCTCTTTTCCATAAATCCACCTCTTTTACTTAATAATACAACAATACAAGCCAATATTCATAAGGCTTAAGTATGACTTGTTCCTCTTCTTATGCACTTAAAAGTATACTAATAAAATTTTGATTACACAAAATTTATTTAGTAAAAATAAGTAAATTCCCTCTTAAATTTATACCTTTATATCCCTCACTCAGTAAGCGTCTGATTTCCATATCATCAGTCATTTTCACAGCAACTTCTTCTTCATATATGCAATCTCTATCACGGAATAACGCAAAGATATAGCGAATTTTATCATCATATACGTTATCTAGCGCTACAATCTTCATACCATGGTGAAACTTATCTTTGATGCTCGCGATATTGTCTGGGTGTACTGTAGCCATTATTATCGTATATTTGTCATCGATCTCCTGAAACAGCCATTCTCCTAATTTTTTCTGTAACCCTCTTCCACGATAGTCTGGATGTACAACTGTAATATCAGAGTAGATGAGCCGATCTCTATCAGATGGATCAAGTGCTATATATTTTCCTAGGTAATCGTCTACTGGTATATGCATTGAACGAAATGCTACAATCCTTTCGTCAATCTGACAAATACATAACACACCATCATTCACGTTTTGAACAATCTCTTCTTCAGATAAAGTTACAAGCATATCTTTATTGCCAATTTCCTGTATAGCAGCTTTTTGAACATCTAATATAGCTTGAATATTAGTATTATTAGCGAATTTAATTTTCATTACATTCTCCTTTTAAGAAAAATTTTACTTGCATATTACATAGATATCATGCAAAATATTATACATTGACCGTAATTATTTCGTTCTATCGTCTCAATCAGTCATAATTTTAATATACGTCAAAAAAGAGGGAGTTAAAATGATAAAATTAGAACAGTCAATATTCAAGACAGCAAGCCAAGTCGAGCATGTTTTAAATGCTATACTTTTAAAACGATTCGGAATCACATTTGCTGAATTTCTTATTCTATACAAAGTATATAAAGATAGTAATAGCTCAGTGACAGACATACAAGATGACATTCAATATAAGATGGATTCTGCAAGCATAAAGACTAAGAAACTTAGGGACTTAGGGTTCGTCGTTAAAGAACGTCGTAAAGATGATGAACGTAAAGTATGTGTGAAAATTACAGATAGTGGCTGTGAAATCGTCAAACTAGTCATAGTGGAGCATCAACAATGTATTTATGATAGTATAGGAAATACTTTCACAAAAGAGGACGGTGAAACCCTATTTATCCTTCTTGATAAATACAGAAAAGCTTTCCATCAATATACCGATACGATTAACTAAAAAACTGGGTGCACTTCAATGTGCATCCAGTTTTTTACAGTTCTGCAGATTGTACTTGTTGTCGTAAAAATCCCTGCTGTTCTTCTTTATTGATCTTAACAATCTTGAACCCAGTATAACCATAAACAAGTGAAATGATTGGTACTACAAAATTTAGAATTGCATATGGTGCATAGTCAAATACATGTACACCTAGTGTTGCTAAAATGAATACACCACATGTATTCCACGGTACGAATACACTTGTTAGTGTACCACTATCTTCTAAACAACGTGATAAGTTTTTCGGGTGTAAACCTTTATCAATAAACGCCTTTAAGTACATACGACTTGGTACTACGATACTAATATATTGTTCTGAACATGTTGCATTCACTGTAAAGCAGCTTAACAATGTTGCTGCAATCAAACTACCCGTAGATTTCGCCACAAGTAAAATCTTTGAAATCAATGCTTGTAACATGCCACTGAACTCTAGAATTCCACCAAACGTCATGGCAACAATCGTCATCGAAATCGTAAAGAACATAGATTCCAGACCACCTTTGTTGAATAACTCCATTACAAGTGCATTATCCGACTTCATCACATAACCTTCCTGTAACGTCTTCGCGATGATTTGTAAACTATCTCCTTGAATAAAGAATTGACACCCTGCCCCTAATATTATACCGACGACAAGTGCTGGGACTGCCGGGACTTTAAGCGCCACAAGTACAATGACAGCCACAGGCACTAACAATAACCATGGTGATAATGTAAACTGCACTTCCATTGCTTTCGTGATTGAATCAATTTTTGTCGTATCTAAATGACCACCACTAAACTGACGACCAATAAAAAAGTATGCAATCAATGCAATAATAATACCCGGTATTGTTGTGAAAAACATATGCTTAATATGATCAAATAAATCTGTACCCGTTAAACCTGAAGCTAAATTCGTCGTGTCTGATAACGGACTCATCTTATCTCCAAAGTAACTCCCAGAAACCACAGCACCCGCAATCATCCCTGCTGGAATATCCATACTTAAACCAATTCCCATACCAGCGACACCTACTGTCGCCATTGTAGACCAGCTAGAACCAATTGCAAGTGCAACAATGCTACAAATAATACAAATTGTTACAAGGAACATTGAAGGAGAAATCATCTTCAAACCATAATAGATCATTGTTGCAACGATACCGCCTCCTATCCATGCACCAATGACTAAACCAACAAGGATAATGATGACAATTGCCGGTAGCGCCATCTTAATCCCTCTATACATCATTTCTTCAATTTGTTCCCATGTAAAACCATGTCTATGTGCTACGATTGCTGCGATAGCAGTGCCGATCATCAATGGAATATGTGGTGCTTGCTTAAGTTTTACAACCCAGAATAGCATACAGACAATCATAACAAGTAAAGGCACTAATGCCCAAAAAACATTAATATCTTTTCTTTCAAATGCTTTCTTTTCTTTCCCCATCCGTCATTCTCCCCTTTGTGAAAACGCTTTCTTGTTACATTTTAAAGTAATAAAGAAGAAAAATCTATAATAATTTTTCAAATCACTCCAAAAAAATAAATCTTCCTATAAAACATCTTTTTAATAGGAAGATTATCAAAATATTTGTTATTTTTCATCTGACTTAAGTTTGTCTACAACAATTGTAATAGCCATGCCAATCATAGTAATAAATGAGGCAGCAATTGCATTATCAGGGCCCACGAACATTTGGAGGAATAAATTATTATACATATCTAATTGCATTAAAACATCCATAAACGGCCTCCTATTTTTCATGCTATAATAAGTATACCTATTTTATCAGAAAATTCAAATTACAATTATATTACAAAATATAACCAAATGTATAAAGAATGGAAAACTAAAAAGGGGGGTAAAGTAATATTCAGTGGTATCGCTATTATCATGTCACTTATTCTCGTTTGATTTATTTATCATCGTATTCATTACTTCTCTACTTAAATTTAAAAGCACTAAAAATCAGGAGTTTCGCATCCTATGTTTTAGTGCTTTTAAATATTTTATATCTCAGGGTTGATTCGAACGTTCGTTAGCGACTTCTGGAGATTTTATATTTTTAGCGGCTGAACTCAGCAATAGTAAAGTGTAGTAAATTGAGTATTGACTCTAACTAAGATGTATATGTAGAAGATATCGAGTTAATCACAACTTTCCATCACATTAAATCAATATAAATATCATTATGTAATATCATAAAAAATATTAATTAAGAATTTTTTAATATTTATAGAATTTCATCGTTGCGGTGATATACTCTGGAAATGTAGCTTTAAATTCTGTCACATCAGAAGTTGTAATCCCTATAATCCTAAAATCTTTTGGTACTTCGAAGGTTGCACCGCTTCCAACTGGTCCAATTGTCGCACGCTGTTGTTCTTCTAGCACAGGTAGTGATACTGTCGTTCCTTGTGCCGCATAAATTAATGGTTTAAGTTGCTCTGTCGTCACATGATCAATATGCTCTATGATAATTGTATCTGGCACTTCAGCAGCAAGTGCTTCAGTGATGATTCCGCGATTATATGTATAGTGTTGACCTGACTTAATATATTCCCCGTAAAGGTTTGCTTGTTTCCAAGTTGCATCCGCAATAAATAATTTAACTGCATGCGCATCTAATTTCATAAATTTAACAACTGTTTTCATCCCGTTTACATGCTGTGGCAGACTGAAGATATGAAAGAGCTTTTGCTGCGCTGTTACGTCATGTTGTTCTAATGCAATATTTTTTGTTGTATCTGATAATCGCTTTGCTTCAAAGAACTTCTTATCCATTGCTGCTTTTCGCGCGCTGTATTGTGCTGTTTCTATCACTTCATTTATGGAAGGTGCTGTAGGCGTCGCTTTCGTTTCAGAAGGTTCTAACATGGCTTGATATTGATTTTTAGTAATCTCTGTCACAGATTCATTCCATTTTTCGTCTAAGAAATATTGTGCACGCAACATCAGTTCACGATCTAATTCATAAATTGTTCGAGGTGTCACATCTTCGATATATTTAATGATAATTGCAGTTGCATCTGTCCTCCCGGGTACAGGTTTATTCCCATGCTTTCCTTTAACGACTTCTGCAATTCCATATATCCCACGTTCCGGCTTCGTTTTATAGATAATGACCTTATCTTCTGGTTGCATCTCTCCATAATGTTTATAGCCTAAACGATGTACACCGTTAATGTTGCTGACATAAATGGTATACTCCATACCTGATTCAAATGGTATTTCTTCTTTCATTAAGAAGTAACGGTTAATTTTTTCTTTATACTGTCCGACATTAATAATTTTGTTATAGTCCGCTTCTGAGATCGGATTCAGCAACTGCTCTTTCATGCTTTGTATCGTCTCTTTTAAATTTTCATCTCGAATTAAATAGTCTTTCGCAAAAGGTGCAAGCTTTGTATCATATTTAAAATGAATTTTAATTTGTCCACGTCTTGGCTCTTCGACTTTAAGTACTTCTCCAGCCCCAAGTAAACCAATTTTATTTTGTACAAGGTAAAAGATGACGCGATCTCCAGGGTTTGCACGTTTAAATGCCTGGTATCCCTCATTCGGATTAAAATGCACTGTCGAATCAAAAACTGAGACTTGGTTCATCAAATCCTCAAAATGATTAAATCTATTATAACCGCAATTCAACCAAAAATAATTCACATAACTTCCTCCTAAATCCACTTATAATTCTTTTTATTTTACATTATCCTTCTTAAATAATACTGCAAGAAACGCAAGTAACACTGAAAATGACAGTTTCTTTTTCATTATACTCACCTACCATATATGTAATACTTGCTGCATGACTAAACTCATTACGATTACAACCATCCATGTGATTGCACCTAACGCTAGCGGTTTGATACCAACTTTGAAAAACTTGCCTATATCTACCGTCATACCTATTCCAGCTAAAGCTGTACTCATTAAGAATGTAGATAAAGTCTTAATATATGATGTGATATATTCCGGTATCGGAATAATACTTGCAACGATACTCGCTATGAAAAAATACAATATAAACCAAGGGAAGACCTTTTTTAAATTTACAGAGGATTGACCTGCCTGCAATAATGCGAATATTAAACAAATCGGTACTATCATAAGTGCACGTACAAGTTTGACGACCGTTGCTGTATCTCCAGCATCCTCACTAAATGCATAACCTGCTGCAACTACACTACTCGTATCGTTTATCGCTGTACCGGCAAAATATCCAAAGCCTGTATCACTAAATTGTAACCAGTGACCGACTGTCGGAAAGACAAATACTGCAATAATGTTAAATAGGAAAATTGTAGCAATAGAAAATGCAATCTCTTCATCTTTCGCTTTAATTATTGGACTTACTGCTGCAATTGCTGATCCCCCACAAATTGCTGTGCCTACGCCAATTAAAGTACTTAAACGCTGATTAACACCAAATAACTTGCCCACTAAAACACCCACACTTAAAGCGGCAGCGATGCTCGTGATGATGAGTGGAAAGGATGATGCACCTAGACTCAATGCTGCTTTAAAACTAAGCGTAAATCCCATCAGAATAATGCCGTATTGAAGTAACTTCTTACCACTATACTTAATACCTTCTTCATAAGGTGCTGTATTTATTAAATTGCCTATGATTATACCAATAATAATACTGAAGATCATACTACCAACTAACGGGAAAATATAACCCAAGTATGTGGCAATCAGTGCGACCAATAGACACAAAAACACTCCTTTAACCTTCATCACATCGCCTCCACTTTCTAGTTGAGTCTATTATATCTAACATGTGATGATATCTAAAGCACGAATTCATTATACCTATTGATTACGAACATATGTTTGTTTATAATTAAAGGATATTGCTAAAAACGAGGTTTTAAATTGAATTTATTATTATTGTTTCTCACATTAAACTTTTCATCCTTTCAAAGTGATATGCCAAAGGTACCGGCGACCTTCGATCGTGCTATTGATGGAGACACAGTTTCATTGAAAATTAATAACCGCAAAAAGACAGTCCGTCTATTACTCATTGATACGCCTGAGTCAAAAAAACCAAATACACCCGTTCAGCCATATGCTCTTGAAGCGGCACGTTATACAGAATCACTTGTAAAGACTTGCGATCTTAGTGTCCAATACGACACAAAAGGGAAGAAAGATCGATACGGGAGAGAGTTAGTCTATCTTTACTGTGGTAATACAATGATTAATGAACAGCTGGTCAGACAAGGATACGCTCGAGTCGGCTATGTGTATCAACAGAAAGATTATTTAAATCGAATGCTGGCGGCAGAACGAAAGGCCAAAGCTGAAAGTTTAAAAATATGGTCTCTTAAAGGATATGTGAACGTTGACGGAGAAGGTTTTAATTCTACTAAAGAAGAAAGACAGCAAGAGACAGATATTATGCTGAAGATTAGAGAATCACTGCATCGCATACTAGATGCAGCGATAGATGGATTAATCAAAGGAATAAAGTCCGCCTTCACATCATAAGAAAATATGTTATAATGGAATAGAAAATAATTAAATAACGCATTCTTATAAAGAGAGATTGAGGGACAGGCCCAATGATATCTCAGCAACCGGTTCGCAAGAACACGGTGCTAATTCCTGCGGAGTAATCCGACTATAAGAACCTTACAACGCTTCTTATAGGAGGCGTTGTTTTTTTATCTTCAATACAATAAAAAGGGAGCGTTAATCATGAGAAATTTAGAAGATTATAGAGCATTAAAGCAGGAACTCACAAAATGGAACAGCATTACACCAACTAGTTATGCAGCGAGCATTGCACGAACAAACAAAATAAAAGAACTGAAACGCCAACTCGGTAATGATCAGTATGATGAGGCAGATGCACGTAACGATGAATTTCTATTACGCCATGAAATCAAATCGTTACATATCGAACTCGCACGAATCGAAAAACAACTCATCGATAAGTATCAAGCACTTCACAGTATTTCCTAAGCAGAATAAAATAAGAGATAGCAGACGCTATCTCTTTTTTAATGTATAAATACATATCTTGATACTTGCCATTGATTAAGCGTACGGTAACCAATCACCCCTACACCCGTTGCATAGTTCATCTCTGAAACAAGAATCGTGCCATCTGCGTTTACTCTTTCAACAAAAGCAACATGTCCATAATATCCATCAGACGTTTGTGCAATCGCACCATAGGCCGGCGTTTTATTTACAGTATAACCGTCTTTAATCGCACCATTTGCCCAATTACGTGCATGCCACCAATAAGTAGAAATTCCTTTTCCCATGGATGCTCGTTTATTAAACACGTACCATGTACATTGTCCGTTATCATATAAATTAGAATGTGCAAATACCGGTGTAACGAAATTGGTAACTGTAGTTGAAACAGGCGCATGTGATGCTACCGGACGCACAGTAGGTGTGCTTTGTACTCCATTACCTTTAACAACTAATCTCTGATTCGGAAATATTAAATCTGATGTCAGACCATTCAATGATTTAAGTTGTGCAACGGTGATGCCATAACGATTAGCAATTAAAGATAAATACTCACCAGGCTTCACAACATGGGATGTTGCATTACTTGTCACTGCAATTGGCCTTGTTGTGGATACTGCCGTTGTCGTTGTAGTTCCCGATACTTTAAGTCTTTGACCAGGAAAAATTAAGTATCCTGTTAAATTATTCAGACGCATAAGTTCATTTACAGATGTATTGTAACGATACGCTATCAAAGATAAGCTATCTCCAGATACTACAGTATGTATCTTCCCACCACTCTGTACTGCAGGACGATTCACTGTTTGTACAGTAGTTGGTCTTGTATTGCTTACAGATCTTGATACTTGTAATGATTGATTCGGAAAAATCAAATTTGAAGACAAGTTGTTCAGTGTCTTAAGTTGAGCAACTGATGTGTTATATTGATTGGCAATAGACCATAGTGATTCCCCAGCTTTGACTCTGTGTTCCGCTGCGTCTGCTTGGTAAGAATAAGCTGATGCGGCGGCTGTAGCTGTTATAGCAGCGAAAGTTAATTTCTTCTTCATACAAGTCCTCCGTATAATAATTGTTAAAAAATAAGATATTTATATTATTACACAAAATATATATGCATAATATTACAGTTTCCTTTCAATTTTAAAGTTTTCTCCAAAAACGAACTATTTTAGCACATATACCTATTAAAACATTTAGCTTTGAAAAACGTTGATATATCAATAATTAGATCGATTTATTAAAATAAAGCCATTATAACATTTCGACATTTTTTAAGTATCTCAATAACAATCTTTACATTTCCTTGTTACGATAAGTATTAATAATACAATATTCTGATTAAATTTTATTGTTTTACTATCATATCAATAAAACTTGTAACAATTTTGAAATATTATATATGAGGTTCATTATCTTATCATTTTCTGGCTAATTTTCGTATCTATTCGTTAACCATGATATAATTGTCTCATCATTTAAGAAAAAGGATGAATTGTATGAAGCCTACTGCACCAAAATATAATTTCCATGACATAAAAGAACTAAAATTCGGAGAAGAAATTGGTAACTCTGTATCTCATGGTGTGCCTGCCCTACTCATCTTATTTACTCTTCCTTATTTTGCGGTACAGTCATATGTACAGCACGGTAGCCTTTTTTCT
The DNA here is from genome assembly GCF_030067655.1 of Macrococcus sp. S115. Lineage (NCBI taxonomy): Bacteria > Bacillati > Bacillota > Bacilli > Caryophanales > Staphylococcaceae > Macrococcus > Macrococcus sp. S115. The sequence goes on from NZ_JASJES010000005.1 coordinate 62,487, forward strand.
TTCGGTATCAGTGTGTTTTTAATCAGCATATTCCTAATGTTTATCTCATCATCTATCTATCACTTAATGCCACCGAAGTCTGTTCATAAATTAGTGATGAGAATCATAGATCATGCGATGATCTATATCGCTATCGCCGGCACATATACACCTGTCGCATTAAATCTGGTTGGAGGGAAGCTCGGCATCACAATTATGATCACCCAGTGGGTTATTACTATTGTTGGTATCGTCTATAAGGCAACAGCAAAACATGTGAATCCAAAAATTAGCCTTGCCATGTACTTAGGAATGGGCTGGCTTGGTGTCGTACTGTTTCCATCGTTAATCAGTAAAGCAAGTTTGACTTTTATACTGCTCATCATCGCCGGTGGGTTAATGTATACGATAGGTGCATGGTTCTATGCACAGAAAAACCGTCACTACTTCCATATGATCTGGCATTTCTTTATAATCCTAGGTGCTTTATGTCATTTCATCGCTTTGCTTTATTTTATACAATAAATAAACGTGACACGAGCAAACACTCGTGTCACGCTTGTTATTCTCCGACTAGCAATCCATTATGTTTATATATTTTAAACGTCTGGATTAAAAAATTATTATGTTTATCTATTGCTTTCACTTTGAAATAACTGCCACCTGCATCTTCTTCATCATTTCCAGCAATTAAGACGACCTGTTTATCTGGATTCTCTTTTATTAAACGTGCCATATGTTCTGTTCTGACTTTTTCTATTGCGCCATCAATATTTGCAACTTGCTGTGTGCGCTGTTTTACTACAGGCGTCACACTATAATCATTAAAGTCGTAAACCTCCATTCTTTTATGTTTTTTATTATAAGAGAGATCATATACAGTGACCACTTTACTTTCAATATTATTTGTTCCATTAGATTTCATTATTCTTGATACCTTTACATGGACGTGATGCTTATTATCTTCTTCTATAGATTCAATGTTATATGATCGAATCTGATAATTATCAAACATACCTGTCTTCAGTTTATTTTTAATATACTTATCCGCTTCTGAACCCGCTTTAATATAAGGCTGAATTAATTGATATTTACGTATATTATATGCTTCCGGCATTTTCCTCATCAATTGCTTCATTGTTGACTCAGCAAGATCCTTATATGCTACTTTATAAATCTGCTTAACAGGTACACTTTCCTGTGCATTTGTCGTACTTTTTTTCACTGTCTTACTTATTTGATTGTCATCTTGACTGCATGCTGTAAGTAATAATATTATTAATGGCCATTGATACTTTATTAATTTCATAAGCATCCCCCTTTATTAGCTTTATAATATCACAATCTTCTCAACTTCTGATCTGTGACATTTATCACGCAAATATATTGTGCAACATCATATTTTTATATTAATGTATTATTTTTTCATTTTACATGTTATATTCTAATAAAATAGAAGGAGGTGCCTACGATAGAAGCATTAAAAGCCTATGAAATCTTCGATCGTTTTAATAATAAATGGAGCTGTACTATATATAGAAATTTACAGTACCAGGAGGCCCCTTCTTTTATGCGATTGCGTTGTAGTGCGCTCAACTATAATCGTATCATGGAAACAAATAATGACGAACAAACTTTACTTCGATTATTACGTTATATTACAATTTATCTCGACGAACTCCAGTTTGTGAGTCATGATACTGTGCGACTAGTAGATGTCTCTCCTTTACCTGAACAATAAAAAATTGTGAAGAATATCCAACATTCTTCACAATTTTTTATTTCATAATGCGATTAACCTCCAAAATACAGTGAACTAAATAATATAAGCAGTATAAGATCGAACACGTGTCTGAACATATTTTCTTTAAATGCATTTCTATCGAGACTATCTAGTAATCCTAATATCAATAGTGCTGCGAAAGATAATACGATTAATAAATTCAGGTTTACTTGTGTTACTAATCTTATGATAATCATAAAAATAACAGCAATATTTAATATATTATATGCTCTATTCCAAATTGTTGTAGTTGTTTTATTCAAAGGTACTTTTCCTCCTCAGTGTATATTATTTCTTCTTTCTTTTTTTCTTTTTCTGTTTAACCTGAACGACTTTACGTTCCTTTTTCTGCTGTGTCTTATGCCCATTTAAAGACCAAAGACGTGTATCAATGATCGCACGAGCGATATACTCAGGTAATGTAAGATCCTCTACTTTTAAAAATCCACTATTTTCAATCTGCTGTATATGCTTCAATATGAATTCCGGTGTATCATTTGCACGTAGACCAAATATAATTGTGTCTGTGATTAATTGTGCTGTATATGTTCCTCTATATTCTTCTGTTACCATGTCATCTAACAATGTTCTCAGTGCCTCTATCGCTTCTGATGGTTCAGTAAAGTAAGGATCTTTGTAGTTCAGAAACTCCGATTCAGTAGCTGGCTCATAGTACTTCTTACCATGCGTTAAAGCTTTCATATTCAAGTTAACTTGTGCTAAATCGCGATGTTTAACACTTCTATGTTGAATCAAATCTTTATATTCAGGTAATAGGCGTGTTATTTCTTCTTTGATTGTCTGTTCATCTTTTTGAAGTCCTTTATATTTATATTGAAGTTTTGCGAGCTGCTTTAAACTTACAAATCCATATAAATTGAACGCACTATGATAGAACTCTATCAGCTGGATATCACTGTTAATATCCGGATGAGTTTCGATAAATTGCTTGAAATGTTGTTTCACATCTTTTGGAATTACGAGATGTTCATCTGCTTCAGGATAGAATAGAAATAATGTATCCGGAATATCTCGATTAAACCTCACAGTTTCATTATCACTTACTGCAAGCTCATAAAAGATGAGCTTATAATCGCTCGATAATTCTTGTAATAATCGTGTCAGTAGTTGGTCATCTTCAAAGTACGTACTTTGAATCAACTCAATAAGTTCATCTTTATTCTTTGAAGAAAATCCTTTAATATCAAAATTTCTGCAAATATCTTTAAGTTCTTCTTTAGATAATGACTCTAAATACCATGTTAAATTCTGAACATTATGTGTCATATATGCCTCCGTATAATAATCGTCTTCATTCAGACATGCAAACTTACTTAATTGTACCAAAAATAAATTCTATATAAAACTTTCTGAATCATAAGAGCAATGAGATAAAGCAATTCTATCTTAACCCATCACTTTCTTCTAACGTACAAATTGAATTATTTGTACCAAAAATCACGCAATTCAAAGGAATTATGACGAATTATTGTAGTAATTGTGAATATCCAAAAAAGCACATTATATAGTGATAATATATTAATCAAATACTATATATAGTGATAAGGAGTACGAATATGAGTGAAGTTATAGAACGTTTACAAGAAGATCTCACCCGTTTAACAAATGAAGTGAGTGACGTAATCCATGAGAATGCAAATAAAGATCCAAAGCGATTCACTACGATGCGAGATTTAACCGCAGGGACTGTCGCACGTCATATTGGATTAAGCATGTTACCTAAGCATGTCAAGGACGCTCACGTCAAAGGAGAAATCCACTTTCATGATTTAGATTATCATCCTTACCAACCTATGACAAATTGTTGTTTAATAGATGTCAGCCACATGTTACAGAACGGCTTTATTATGGGAAATGCACATGTCAATCCGCCACAATCCATTCAAACCGCTGCAGCACAGATCAGTCAGATTATTGCGAATGTTAGCAGTAGCCAATATGGCGGCTGTTCTATAGATCGTATCGATGAAGTATTGAGCAAATTTGCTCATCTTAACGCATTAAAGCACAGGCGTAACGCTGAGCAGTTCGTTACGCTGCATTTGCAGGATGACTATGTTAAGAGAATGACAGAAAAAGATATATATGATGCAATGCAGTCATTAGAATATGAAATAAACACTTTATATACGAGCAATGGTCAGACTCCATTTGTAACATTTGGTTTTGGACTTGGTACAGATGTTTATGCGAGAATGATTCAGCGCGCAATTCTAAGTAATAGACTAGTAGGTTTAGGTAAAGAAAAGGTTACTGCAATATTCCCTAAACTTGTCTTCAGTATTAAAGACGGCATTAATTTCAAAGCAGGAGATCCAAATTACGATATTAAACAGCTTGCATTACAATGTTCTTCTAAGAGAATGTATCCAGACATATTGAATTACAAAGCACTTACCGATCTCATCGGCGACTTCAAAGTACCGATGGGCTGCCGCAGTTTCTTAAATCTATACGAAGAAGATGGGCAGATTGTTAATAGCGGTCGTTGTAATTTAGGTGTTGTAACGTTGAATCTTCCCAGAATCGCCCTCGAATCAAGGGATACAGAACAGTTCTTATCCATATTAAGGACACGATTAGACATCGCAAAAGATGCTTGTTTATATCGTATCCATCGCCTTAAAGATGCTACCCCCGAAAATGCACCGATACTTTATCTACACGGTGCATTCGGTAAATTACTGCGTCCAGACGATGATATTACACAACTATTCACGCAAAGACGAGCAACTATAAGTATCGGTTATATCGGACTGTATGAAGTCGGAGCGGCCTTATTCCACCCGAACTGGGAAACTGATGAGAAAGCTAAATCCTTTGTGGAGCAAGTACTAATCACGATGAAACAGTATGTAGCACAATTAACGGAGCAGTACGACGTACAATTCAGTATATATGGTACACCAAGCGAGTCACTTACACACCGCTTCTGCATTTTAGATTACGAGAAATTTGGTCCGTTAGAGCATATTACGGATAAAGGCTATTATACGAATTCCTTTCACTACGACACAAGAAAGGCCGTTACTCCATTTGAGAAACTGTCATTTGAACAACGCTTTGCAAAACATTCGTTAGGTGGCTTTATACATTACTGTGAATACCCTGATTTGAAGCATAACTTAAAAGCGCTTGAAGCAGTATGGGATTATTCCTATGATAAAGTCGGTTACTTAGGAACGAACTTACCGATTGATAAATGTTTTGCGTGTGGGTTTGAAGGGGAATTCGAAGCGACTGCAGATGGCTTTATGTGTCCGCACTGCCATAATACTGATCCTGAAACGACCGATGTGATTAAGCGCACTTGCGGTTATTTAGGACAACCACTTAAACGACCGATGATTAAAGGCCGTCATAAGGAAATACAATCTCGAGTTAAACATATGGATGCATTATGAGCAACATCGCAAAGATAATACCAGCCTCAATGGTTGATGGTGAAGGTGTACGCGTCAGCGTATACATTTCAGGATGCAATTTTCACTGTCCAGGTTGTTACAATGCAAGTATATGGGACTTCCATAAAGGTACGCCTTGGTCAGAAGCGCTTAAACTTGAAATTATAGCATTATTAGACCACGACTATATCCAAGGTCTTTCTATTCTCGGTGGAGAACCATTGCAGAATGCAGAACTTACACACGAACTCATACGTTCAGTAAGAGAACATTTCGGACATTCTAAAGACATATGGCTCTGGTCCGGTTATATGATTGAATGGATATCACGTTCGTCTTTTGCGTTTATATTAGATGATATTGATGTCCTCATTGATGGACCCTTTGTAAAGTCACTTTATAGACATAACTTAAAGTTTAGAGGTTCTCTTAATCAGCGAATACATGACTTAAGTAATAAATGCACACCTTTCAAATGAATTGGAGGGTGTGCATTGTATTTATTACTACTTTCTTCTAGCAGATATAATTAGCATCATCGGCCTTCTGAGTTCATCTTTCATTTCAGGATTGGACTCAAGCATATCTTTACTCGGTTCAGGTTCGTCAATGCCCTTAATAACAAAGTTGTTATCAATCAGCACACTCAAATAATGTGATAATGTACGATGGTATTTACGAACTTCTTCTCCAAGAAAATTCGTCTCACGTTCTCCTTCTTTATAGTAATTGTCTACCGGCCAATATAATTTATTCCCTTCCTCATCATATATCCACTGTTGAGAGCCTTCAGCTGTATAAACAGGATGTTCTATACTAAAAATAAATGTGCCATTAATCGTGAGCACTTCTTTTACTTGTTCAACGACATCTTTGAATGAAGGCATATAATGAATGGCAAGTGAACTCATCACTACTTCAAACTCGTGGGGCTCAAAATGCATTTCGTCCATAGACTGCTCAAGAAATGTTATTTTATCGGCATCAGGTTGTTGCCTGGCATGTTTTAACATCTTTTCAGAAACATCTATTCCTACTACTTTTGAAGCACCAGCCTCAACTGCATATTGACAATGCCAGCCATAACCACACCCTAAATCTAATACCGCTGCATCTTCTAGATTGGGTAACAATGATTTAAACGCTTCCCATTCACCGGCGGCCTCTAATCCATTTTTCGAACGTTCCATCTCACTATAGTTTTGGAATAAGGTGTCATCGTATCGTTTATCCATATTTTTCCCCTTTTATTCTTGTTTCAAGAAATCCAAAGCTTCTTTTTCAAAGTGTTCTTTTTCTTCAAACAGCATCGCATGCCCACTCTTTTCAAATATAATAAGTTTGCTACCCGAGATATATTGATGTATCGTTTCAGCTTCATCTTGAGGAATAAGTTCATCATACTTCCCATTTAAAATCAGCGTTGGTGCTGTAATGGACTTAAAGTCTTCTACATTAAAATCAATTGTAGATAATATTACTGCATCTTCTTCCTTGTCTGTCAGTCCATTAGATGTTTCAATCATTTTCTTATAATATTTCTTAATAGCCTTAACATCATGATACATATAATCCATCAACACTTCGTTACGCTTAGAGCGTGATAATGTTCTTAGTATACTTGCATACTTGGAATGAAATTTCTGTTCTGCTTCGTAATAACTCTGTTGACCGATACTCATAACTACAAGGTGATTCACGTACTCTGGATACTTTGCAGCGATACTACCTGCAACCATTCCACCGAGGCCAAAGCCCATGAAATGTGCATTTTTAATAAACAATTTATCCAGAACTGTTAGCACATCCTCAATATAACCATCCATTGTTATCGACGTGAGTTTATCAGACAGGCCATGCCCTCTTAGGTCGATCTTTATTAATTGAAAATCTTTAAAGGCATCGTTAAATGCGTCAAACATTGACGTATTCATAAATTGCCCATGAATCATGACAAGCGGATAACCTTTCCCTCTAATTGTATAGTGTATTGCAACATCGTTATTTGTTAATGCAAGCTCCATAAAACACCTCGTTATCTTATAATCTTCGCAAATTCATGTACATCTGATGATTCATCATAATTATAATTTTCAGTGTACTCTACTGTCTTTATTGTACAGTTATTTTTAATTGTAACATTATCTCCACGTACAAGTTCTGCAACAACATTTTCTAGCGTCACGACCGAACCATCGATTGCTCTTACTGATAATCTCGAATCTTTGTCTTTAAGTAGTAACATTTCACGTTCTGCTTTCACTTGTACTTCCTCGCCATTTAAATAACGGATATTACTGACCTCACTGACAATAATCTCCGCCGCTTGCACTGTCAGATCATTATCGAGCTGTAATGAGCCTGTTGACCTAAAACGTTCCGAGTTTATTGGTCCACGTGCAACCACTACCCCTGTTGAATCGAATTTTTCACTTCTCAGTCCACCTTCAGTCTGTAGACGCCCTTTATTATGAATAGATGCGGATATTGTATCACGATTCACTCTAAGCTCTGCATCTTTATCGATTGTCAGCTGCTCTGTTTCAAGGGTATCTTCTATATTCAATGTACCAGAAACACGAATAAATGGTGCATTGACTTTTCCTTGTACAGTGAGGGTTCCTGTTTCATGTATCATTATTTCATTTGCTTCAATGCTCGAAGTTACAGTTACAGGAGCACTTACTTCTATCTTCTCAAATATTCCACCTTCTACGCTTGCAGGTTCGTTCCAATTGATCATTGTCATGTAATCGTCTCCTCGTCTAAAATATTTAATATTTCTATCATTGTATGTGTTTTCATTTCTTTAGTATTTATCAGTCGTATTCCTGTACCGACTGCATCCACAATTTCATCACCTGTTACAAATAATGTATCTTGAGGGCGTGTGTCTAATGAACGACACATCTCAATCAACTGTGTTTCACCAATCGTATTTTCTTCTGTAATGATTGTATGCGTAATATAATTTTCTATACCCAGAACATCGATAATATAACGCTCATGCTCATACTCACCGGTGGCAATCACTCCAATTTTATAACCTCTATTTTGCAGTCTGGTCACGGTTTCTTTCATATTATTAGTTTCTGAAGCGAATTTAGGGAAATTTAACGTATAATCCTGCATAAGCTCACGTGTTTCAATGTATGTAATACCAAGCTTATCAATAACAGCCTGATACACACGCTTAACCGGAACTGCACCTTCTTTATCATATGTTATAAAGTAGTTGATAAAATCCTGCTTTTGCACTTCAATAAAGTAAGTTCTGTAATATTCATACTGTGCATCTAAAAAACGCTCAAGTGATAACTTCCTATCTAACAATACTGATTCCATATCAAATATTATAGCCTTAACCATATTATCCCTCCGTTAGCAGTATTATACCCTATCTGATACACTGTTATCATATAAAAAGGAGGGAGAAACGATGTGGACAAAAAGAAAATTAATTGGAAAGCAAGATTATAAGGTCTTTAAAGTCATGACCGCTCAATTTAGCTATTACTCAAATACTGCTGAATTCTATCAAATTGAGGCACCACATTGGATTAATATTATCGCACGATGTAAAGATGATATCATTATGATTCATCAGTATAGAATCGGTATCGAAGATTACAGTTTAGAGTTACCCGGAGGAATTATAGAAGAACAAGATATTATCACAGCCGGAATGCGCGAGCTTGAAGAAGAAACAGGTTATACAGGTACGCCTGAAATTATTGGCACGATGCACCCTAATCCAGCACTTTTTACAAATCATCTCTATACGTTATATGTGAAGGATGCATATTATATAGCGACAAATAAGCTAGAAACATTTGAAGATATCACTGTATATCATGTGCCCTTATCAGAAATACACAGAAAAATAGCGCATGGTGAAATTACCAATGCGCTGACACTTGCGAGTTTAATGCAATTAATCTCGAGATATCCTCATTTGTTTGACTGTAGTAATGAATAATAAAGGCAATCCAATGAGACACATCATAATACTCACTGGAATTTGTACAGGAGGCACGATAACTTTTCCCAGGAAATCTCCAAGTAATATAAGTATAGTGCCAAGTAAGGCTGTCGTATGCATTTTACTTAAGAAATTTCCACGCATAAAGAAACGCACAAATGGTGGAATAACCATTCCGACGAATCCAATAATACCTGTGAAACTAATCAAAATTGCTGTTGTAATACTTGCAATCGTTAATAATAAATACATAAAACGCGTGGCTTCTAATCCTAATACATGTGCATGCTCCTGCCCTAGTGACAATAATTCTAACGGTTTATGGTAATAATAAAGTAATAGTATTCCTATGATACTGATAGGGAGTACAATGATCACTTCATTCAAAGATACATTATCAAGAGTGCCAAAAAGATAATTCATAATATCCCTAGTTTTATCAGGAACAAAAAGTATAAGCATATACAGTACACTAGAACAGAACAAATTAATGAACATTCCAGTTAGCACAACCCATACCGACTGATGACTTACTTTAATCATCATGCTAAGCAGTATTACAACGAGCAACGTGATTAAACTCATCACGATTCCACTGACCGCAATCATCACAAGCGACAGTCCTGTAATTACACCAAATGCACTACCAAGACTGGCACCACTTGCAATACCAAGGGAAAAGCTGTCCGCAAGATTATTCCTTAATATAATCTGAAAAGTTAAACCACTTAACGACAAAACAGTACCTGCAACAATTCCCATAATGACACGCGGGATTCGTACTTCCAATAATATAGACCGATTAAGTGGATCCGTTAAATCTAGCCATCCATTATCAAAGAACAAATGACCACAAATGATGCATAATATGATACAAAACAAATGTTTATTGTGCATCTTGTATCGTTTCAGCAAGTTCTTTTAATCCTTGTGCGATACGTGGACCCGGCCTTGAAATTTCATCCTCATGGATCGTGTATACAGCACCATGCTTCACTGCATTCACATTGCTGAATCCCCCACGTTTTTCTACTGAAGCTTTATATGCTTCATCCGATAAGTCACTTGTTGCAATGATGACATCAGGATTCCGTTTAATAATGGCCTCTGAATTTACTGGCTGCCATCCATTGATATCATGGAAGACATTGACACTACCGAGCTGGTGAATCATGTCATCGAACAACGTCCCTTTACCACCTGTATAAATCTCAGGCGCCGGAGACACTTCTACTAATACCTTTTTATCAGCCAGTTTGTTGTGATACTCAGCAATCACTTGTTTTATATCTTCTTTAATTTTCGCTTCAAGTTGATTCGCTTCTTTTTCTTTATGTATAGCTTTACCGATCTGATCGATACTGGTATACATTTCATCGAAGTTTTGAGCATCTTTTACCGTTACCACCGTAATTCCTTTATCACTTAGACGCTTTAAGACCTTTTCTTGAGAGGTCATCGATTCATGTGCAAAGATTATCGTCGGTTTTGCTTTTAACAACGCCTCGTAGTTCAACTGCATCGCATCAAATTTTTCAAGGTTTTTAACTTCTTTGGGATAGTCGTCAACGGTTGACACACCGACCATTTCTTCTTCCATACCCAGTGCATAAAGGATCTCAGTATTACTCGGCATCAATGAAATAATACGTTCTTCCTTTACTTTGTTTGTTTGTCCGTTGCATCCCGTTAATACGCATAAAGTTATCAATAGAATAATTATTCTTTTCATTTTAGGCTCCTCGTAATAAAAGGGTGGGACAACTAAATGTTCCACCCTTCATATTTAATAGGAATTACATCTTCTCTGGACTAGACACACCCACTAATGTCAATGCATTCTGTAATGTAATTCTAACTGCTTCAATCATTGCTACATGTGCACTTGATTTTTCGATATCATCTGTTAATACTTTTTCAGCATTATAGAACTTATGGAAATGTGCTGCAAGATCCTGTATATAATTTGTAATGCGGTGTGGTGCACGGTGTTCTGCAGCTTGCTCAATAACACTTTCAAAGTCTGCGACACGCTTTAATAATTCAAATGCTTTTTCATTTGTAATTAAAGCATAGTTCGCGTCTCGACTTGGTGTGATACCCGTTTCTTTCGCCTGACGTAACATCGAGCATATTCTCGCATGTGCATATTGTGCATAGTAAACTGGATTGTCACTAGATTCACTTTTCGCAAGTTCCATGTCGAAATCAAAGTGTGAGTCTGGACTTCTCATCGTTAAGAAATAACGTGCTGCATCAATTCCCACTTCGTCCATAATATCACGAAGGGTAATTGCATTCCCTGTACGTTTACTCATCTTCACTTCCTGGCCATCTTGTAATAGACGTACCATCTGCATGACTTGAATTTCAAGACGTTTTGAATCAACACCAAATGTTTCAAGTGATGCTTTTAATCGATTAATATAACCATGGTGATCCGCACCGAATAAATTAATTAACGTATCATAGCCTCGTTCAATCTTATCATAGTGATAGGCGATGTCCGGTAAGAAGTACGTATAAGAACCATCTTTCTTAATCAGTACACGATCTTTGTCATCGCCGAACTCCGTCGTACGTAACCAAGTTGCACCGTCTTCTTCAAAGATATAACCGTGTTGTCTCATCTGTTCTAACGCTTTATCGATTTCTTTATTCTCATACAACGATGTTTCACTGAACCAGTTATCGAAATGTACATTAAATTCCGTTAAATCTTTCTTTAACTTCTCCATTTCGTAATCTAATCCAAGTTTACGGAATGCTTTAATACGTTCAGCTTCCTCAACATCTTTATATTCAGGATGCTTCTCTGCTAGATCTTTACCGATTTCGATAATATCTTTACCATGATAACCGTCAGCCGGTAACGCTTTATCTTCACCTAACGCTTGTAAAAATCTAGCTTCAATTGAGTATGCTAAGTTTTCAATTTGCTTTCCAGCATCGTTAATGTAGTATTCACGTAACACATCATATCCTGCAGCAGATAACACATTACATAACGTATCTCCTACAGCTGCGTTACGCGCATGTCCGATGTGGAGGCTACCTGTAGGATTCGCAGATACATATTCCACTAAGATGCGTTCATCCTTCGGCTCACCTTTTCCAAAATCTTCTTTTTTCGTTAATGCTTCTGTAATAATTCCTGTTAAATACGCATTATCCATGTAGAAGTTAATAAATCCAGGCCCTGCAATATCGATCTTTGATACGTCTGCTTTTTGAACATCTAAGTTGTCGACAATGGCTTGTGCAATCTCTCTTGGATTACGCTTTGCGAGTTTTGTTAATACCATCGCAATATTTGTTGCGTAGTCTCCGTTTTTTGTATCTTTTGGATTTTCAATTTTTATTTCAGGCACTTCTGTTACAAGTTCCGCTTTTAATATGGCTTGCTTTATTTCTTCAATTAACGTTTCCTTCTGCTTTTGTACGATATTCATCATGCTCTCTCCTTATATGTCAGTTCATAAGAATATGTTCCTATGACCGTGTTGTTTGTTGTGATTGAATATTGTATATAGATATGGCCAGATGTGCCTTCTCTTTTTATAACGAGCTGATTTGTCGTTATATCCATAACAGCTTTCTGATTTGCCATATGATAAATATTCTGCGTTGTTTCTGTAGGTACAAATAAGAAATCCATCGATAATTCGCCGATACGCCGAATCCGGATACGATTCTCCTCTAATTTTACACGAACGCTTGTTGCAATATTATCAAGCTTCTCTGTATACGTAATATATGAATGCTGCTTGTCGATCAGTTGTCCAACTGTGTTAACTTCAAACATTTCAGTCTCTTCTTCAGTCTTAATACTTTGTAATACATGAATATCAATGTCCATACTGTTCACCACTCTTTTAGTATAGCTTATATTATATAAAAAATTAAAGAAAGCAGGTATAAAAATACCTGCTTTCTTTAGTGTCCTAGCTATTTTTATAGCTATTCATATCTTACTTCTCTTAAGCAAAAAAAACAACCGTTAAATCAGAAGTTCATAATTGTCATAATTTTGACAAATTTTACTCTGCAAGTATCGTTTTTAATGCATCATCAGACAATTCCCACATACGTGCATCATGTTGCATTAAAAATTCTTTTAATACACGACGACTGTCTGCATCAATATGTTCGAGGATATAGTGGTGTTTCATCGATTTATCCATCATATTCACATGTTCTGCCATCACTTTATAGCCACGCTTACGCACTTTGTTCACCGCCATATAGCATGCTGTGACGCCTGCATAATATGGTCCTCGTTCACCACGTTCAGTTGTCACCCATACGAGCCAGTATTCCTGTTGATCTGGACCTTCTGTTTCAGATTTATCACTGACCCATTTCACGCGTTTTTCAACTTCACTTCTTGCATGCATCGCTCCGATATCTATAAAGGCATGCTGCTCTTTAATATCAATAAATACAGGTGCCACGTTATCAAGACTTATTGCACCGATATTAGTGCCTTTATGTCCATCTAATGGATCATTCTTTATAATGTTAAACTGAAAATCTGCCATATTTTTCACCTCTAATTTAATTCATTGAGTAAGTTAATAATGGATCCTTTTAATTCTGGATCTCGAATATTAAGTATAAGCTCTTTCGGGTAATAAAGCTTATAATCCTTTCTATCTAACCCGGTAATACTATTAATAATAACAGATTGCGTACTGATTTCCTTAATTTTGTTATTGCGTGTTAGCAGATGGATTGGTTTTCGTTTATTAATGCCTGGTCGGTTGTAATCATAGGGTAAGTCACTGAAAGCATCAAATACTAAATAGTATTCAGAGTCAATTCCTGCTTTTTCAAAAAAATCAGTCAGCTCTGCAATGGTAATCTGGCTACCGTCAAATGGTAAGTACTTAAAGAGATCACGATTAACAAAACGGCGAGACAAATCACTCAGTATCGCATCTTCTTCATCAATCCACTCCTGAAGATAATAGTTAATCACCATCTCATCTAACTTCAAATAATGTGTAACATCAACATCCTTCGAGTTAAAGAACGGTACTAAATATTTTGGCGGCTCTTTAAACTTATATCCTTCGTCATACAGTAGCTTGGCACGCTTAAAAACGCGATTAAGTAGTACTTCTCCACCTCGACTTACCGGATGAAAGTAGACCTGCCAGTACATCTGGTAACGGCTCATCAAATAATCTTCTACAGCGTGCATACCACTTTCTTTAATCACAACTTCATCTTCTGTCGGACGCATCAGCCTTAACACACGTTCCATATCGAAACTACCATAGCTTACCCCTGTATAATATGCATCGCGCTGAAGGTAATCCATTCTATCTGCATCAATTTGAGATGAAATCATAGATATGACAAGCTTATTTGCATGTGTCTTATTAATTACATCCGCCACTTCTTTAGGGAAGTCAGAATGCACTCTAGATAACACTTCATTGACTTCAGTAGGTCCAAGAATGATTTTTTGCGTATACGCTTCATGATCAGTGTCGAATATTTTCTCAAAGCAATGTGAGAATGGTCCATGTCCTAAATCATGCAGTAATGCAGCACACAGTGCTAACGGACGATCTTCCTCATTCCATGCAGAGCGTCCCATAAAGATTTCATCAATCATGCGACGTACAATTTCATAGACACCTAATGAATGATTAAAGCGAGAATGCTCCGCAGAATGAAATGCCAGATAGAGCGTTCCAAGCTGCTTTATGCGACGCAATCTCTGAAATTCTTTTGTTTTAATTAAATCCCAGATAATCTGATCGCGGACATGTATGTAGCGATGTACGGGATCTTTAAAAACTTTTTCTTCAGGCATTTTCTTAAACTGGTAGCTCATAGGGTCCTCCTAAACATTCTTATCAACTTCATCTTATCATAGAATGTTGATATCTATAATTTTTAAGAATTATTATAATATTTTAAGAATTATTCAATGTTTCTTAATGGGTCCCTATTTACAAAAAAATAGCCCAATAAAAAACTCTGCATATGCAGAGCTTTTTTATTGGACTTCTATCTTTACTTCGCCTACTGTCTCATAGACCGCTTTATAAATCCCTTTTTCAAGACGCTTTGGCAAAATAAATGTTCCAGATGAGACAAACATTCCTGGTGTAAGTTTTCTGTCGTATTCAGCAATCGCTTCAACGAGCCATTTCACACTTTCTGCTGGATGTCCTAATACTTCAGACGAACGCCCTTCAGCAATCACTTCATCATTTAAATATAGTGTTCCTTTTATATCTTTAATGTCATCATAACTGCAAACCTTACCTTCACCAAAGACAACGGCTCCGCTCACGGCGCTATCAGTAACAATTTCGGCTACGCTCATATTTGGAAACCAATTCGTATAACGCGCATCCGGAAGTTCAATTCCTGGTGCTATAACACATTTCCTCATGATATCAGATACACTATCTCCTTGCTCTAATGTTTCTTTCACAATAAACACGAGTTCAAGTTCTAGTAATCCTTCATTGAATTCACCTAGAGCGACACGTTCCGATAATATCGTTTTATCTGTCATCGCACCATATAATGGACTATCACTATTAAACATACGCTGTGTCTCTTCGCTCGTAAGAGAAACTTTATAGCCTTTTAACGTTTCTGTTTGCTCTTTTAATTTCAAAACCTCATGCTGTACATCATATGCTGTTGCTAGAGACATCGTTTCAGGAACAATATGTTCTTCTAGCACCTTTCTTTGCTGATATGCATCAAACAATGGTTCAACATATTGATTGCTACTCATAAAAACACTCCCTATAATGTCTTTTTAAGCAGACCAGATAATACTTTCTCACCAAGAATGTCTTCTTCATACTCACGTACAAGCTCGAACCCTTCTCTATAATAAAACTTCGTTGCACGTTCATTGTCCAGTGCAACCTCAACAAAGACTGCATCATACGTGTCGAAATAAGACAGACCATTATGCAGGAGTGCCCTACCGATCGCATGACGCTGATGCTCTGGCAAGACATAGATAGCAGATAAATTCAGAGCTTTTCCGTAGATGAAATTTGCGAATCCTACGATTTCTCCATCTACTTCCGCTACTAAAAATAGTGTCTCTTTAATTCTCTTTTCTAGTCTTGAAGTGCTGAACGATGCTTCTAAAAATTGAACACTTGTGCTCGCTGTCATTATATTCTTATATGTATCGTGCCATGCTTTTGTGACCACATTTTTGATTTGAACAATATCATCTTGTGCTGCTTTACGAATACTTACCATTTCCATTCTCTCCTACTTCAGTTTAAAAAATTAATATCTTTTAATTATACCATTTAATTATCAGAATTGCACGACAACTTAATTGAACTGTGTTCGCTTTAAAGCTGGAGTCCCTATTGTTGTCGCACACTTAATAAACGTTAAATAGTTCAACTGTTTCATCGGAGAGAGATGTTTAATATAGACATAATGATATTCTAGATATGGTCTTGATCCTCGCGCTAATTTATAATCTTTGGCACCTGCACTGTTATTAATAGCATATCCATTACGCTTAGCAAATTCATATAACAATCCACTCGTTATAAAATAGAGGTGTTTAATGGATTGATTCATACCAAAATAAGCTGGAAATAATGTGTTCCCCGCTTCCTGTACAGCCATAAACGATACGATGCGCTCTTCATCCTTTAAGACAAACCACTGCAAATTCGTAGACTCATACATAAACTTAAAGAATTCAGCTGTATAGTGTGGATTAAAATGAGAATACTTATCTAAATATACTTGTTCATATAATGGAACTAATTGCGCAAAGTCATCATCTTCAAGCGTCATCGTAAATGTTAATCCACTCTTATTAAATTTCTTAATATCTTTCTTTAAATCTTTACGTTCGTTCTTATTGTGCTGTTCATTGCTATCATATATGTATACTGCTCGAGATATAAGACGTTCGTAACCCGCGTTATTAAGCAATTTCATTTCATGCTTATGAAATTTATCATTTAATGTACGGAAGCAGATGGCATGCTTTGGATAACGCTCTGATAGCAGCTTTGTAATCAACTCAATTTGGTCAAATTCACACCCTTCATACATTGTTGTCGACATAAAAGAAGGGAATACCGTTACTGTTTTTTCACATGCTGGATTCAGCACAAAGCGCCCGACTGTAAGCATTGCATTCGTTACAGGTTTTAAATATGCAGGCAGGTTCATACGGTTTGTTTCGCTTACCATTTCATCAATATACTGACCCCTAAACGAATGAATCCACGATTGATTCATTCCGCCGTCTTTAATGCTGAACGGGATAAGCTGTCCATTCAATATCATAACTTCTACACGGGCATGCACATTCCTGATGCCACGCGTAATACCTTCCATCATATAACGTAAATATTCACGCTCTTTAATGCCAATAACAATCTGTTCAAATGGTATCTCTGTATAAGTGCTATAGAATGTCATACACAATCCTCTATTTCTTTGTCATAAGGTCATCGTTCCACTCAATATCATAAGTCGTAATCGTATTCACAGTCGTCTTCAGTGACTTCGCTGTTAACCACCACTGCGCACCACTGATAAGCTGCTCAAAGAATATCCCTTTTTCACTCGGATGCCAGAATATATCCTTGCCGTACTTCAAACGTTCTAAGTTATGTTTCTTAGGTCGCATAATGAAGTTATAGAGGGATACGAATATTAGCTGACGCGCTTCATATTTCGGTGTGCACGACTTTAACTCCCATACTTCAGGTTGCATAAATAAGGCACCATTAGTTGCACGCGGGTTACACTCAATAAAGTAATATTCACCGGTTGTATCACAATGAATCACATCAAATGCGATTTGATATGACCAGTTTAAATTGCGAATAACGCTTTCGATAATTTCCTGTAGTGTCTCATTTTTCTGCGAATGAAAGTGTGTTGAACAATTGTAACTATCATGTGTGTTCGATAAATATAACGATGTACTTAAACTTCTTCCTTCATACGCAAAGCTATAAGAACACCATTCTGTCCCTTTAATTAATGTCTGAATCATAAACGGAAATTCGATTAATCGCTGATTCTCTAACTCCATACGTGATAATTTACGTACGGATTGTCCGAAGCGTCCATATGGCTGCTTAACAATATATTCATTTCCCGGGTAATCATTCATAAACTCTGTTAAATCCTGATGATTCATAATATATTCTGTATCCGGGACTTTAAATCCCATCGCATCGATTAACTTTGTAAAGTTATATTTATTATGTACTGAAAGCATCTTCTGAATTTCTTCAACATAAATAGGTGCATTAATTTGTGATTTCATATAAGAAAGATAGAACGACTCTTCATTCAATGGTATAACAAGATCAATGTGATATGTGTCGATAATATCATTAATATCCTGAATATAGAGTTCTGTAGAAAATCGTGGAGAAGTGGTTATTATAAATTGCTCAATAAACTTTGACTTCTTAATACTTACTTTCTTCGTAGAGTCCGATAGGTAAACCTTTCTACCAAGCGCGACCTGCTGCTGCACTACTTCATACGAAATTGGTGCACGAGCACCAGTAATCAATATATTCACGAAATCTTCCACCTTTCATGTATGACACTTTATATTTATCGTAACAGAGAGATATTAAACACGTGTTAATTTGCATTAAAGAAATATGTGGAATATTAAGCTGTATATTTAAAAGTATAAAAAAGCACAGAAAATATCATTCATTTTCTGTGCTTTAGTACATCTAACCTTTATTTAATTTCGCTTTTAGCTTCGCGTTCTGCTCATCCAGTCTGCGTTTACGTTCGGCATTACGCTTCGCTAAACGTGCCTCTTCTTCTGGATCACGTTTTTGAGAAAGACGTTTCTTCACTTTCTCCATCAGCTCATCTTCAGTAAGTGCTGCAAGCGGGCGATTATTCACAAATGCAAAAGTTTTCTTACGTCCTGGTCCGCAGTAAGACTGGCATGCAATTTCCACTTCAGCATCTGGATCTAACTTTTCTAATTTTGGTAACAACGTTCTTAAACACACACCTTGGCAGTCATCACATACCTGAAACTTATTACGCATTTATGTCACCCTTCCTGATTTATCTTCAATTTACTATTACGTTCAATCATGCGCTCGAAATATATATTATACAATGTCCACATGTCGTTTGTCATCTCATTATTTGAAAGTGTAGCACCAAGTGCTTTCATCGCAAACAATAATTTAAACAGCACTTCTTCAACAGACAACTTTGTCTCGAGCAATTCTTCAAGACTGGCCATGCATGATGGATCAATATCCGGATAATGAAACTTCGTCTCTTGCCCGTTCAATGCAATGTCATAAAACTGACGCATCAGCTCGGCACGCTCGCCGCCACTGCCCTCAATACACAAATAAATCTGGACTGCGATACCACCTTTAACGCGACGTTGCGATATGCCTGCAAACTTCTTGCCATCAATGCTTAAGTCATAGCTCCCCGGACAATACGAGCGCGTAATTTCTTTCGCTTCAATACGTTTACCGTACGACGCAAACATCTCCTGCACAAGCTCATACATATATTCATAACCTGCATCAATCGAGAAGCTGATATCCCCTTTAAATATAAGAGAAATATTCAGCACACCTGCATCAAGCACAACACCTAACCCACCGGAATTACGCACAATCGCACCATATCCTTGATTATTCAAGTATTCTATTCCTTCAGCTAAGTACGGTAATCTCGCATCATGAATGCCAAGTATAACGACATGATTATGTACCCACGTTCTCACTACAGAATCATTACCTTGACCCACTAAATGACAGTACATATCATCAAAACTAAAGGACTGCATCGGCTGCAGTCCTGTCGTATGATCAACATATTGCCATTTTCCTTCGAAAATGGAACCTGTCATTATAGTGATTGTGCTGCAGTAATGATGGATAATGATACTACATCTTCAGTAGAACATCCGCGTGATAAATCATTTACTGGTGCATTTAATCCTTGTAAGATTGGTCCAACTGCGTCGAATCCACCTAAACGTTGTGCAATTTTGTAACCGATGTTACCCGCTTCTAATGAAGGGAATACGAATACATTTGCATCACCTTGAATTGGAGACTCAGGTGCTTTCTTCGCTGCAACTGAAGGAACAAACGCTGCATCAAACTGGAATTCACCATCAATTACGACACCTTGTAAATCGCTTTCTGAAGCTAACTTCTCCTGTGCTAATTTCGTTGCTTCTGTTACTTTCTCAGTTTCAGGTGTTTTTGCTGAACCTTTCGTTGAGAAGCTTAACATTGCAACTTTCGGTTCCATACCGAATTGTTTTGCAGTCTTCGCTGATTCAATCGCAATCTCGGCTAATGCTTGTGAATCTAATTGAGGGTTAATTGCACAGTCACCCATAACGTACTGTTCTTCTCCACGCATCATGAAGAATACACCTGATGTACGAGATACGCCTGGCTTCGTCTTAATAATTTGTAATGCAGGACGTACAGTATCCGCTGTAGAATGTGCTGCACCTGATACTAAGCCAGCTGCATGACCAGCATATACTAACATCGTACCAAAATAGTTCGGATCCTTTAACATTTCAGTCGCTTGTTCTTCTGTCGCTTTACCTTTACGGCGCTCTACAAACTTCGCAATTAAGTCTTCACGTAATTCGCTCGTAGCCGGGTCCATTATTTCAATACCATCAATCGCAACACCTAACTTTGTAGCAAGTGCTTCGATTTCAGCTTTATCACCTAGAACGATAGGTGCAACTTTATCACCTTTATGTAACTCAACTGCAGCTTGTAATACTCTCTCATCGTTACCTTCAGGTAGTACAATCTTCACATTCTTCCCTGAAAGTTTCTCGTTTAATACTTCTAATAAATTAGCCATAATAGCCTCCCGAATGAATTAAATTATTTCCGTACCTATTATAAACCTAATTGCATTATTTTTCACGTCATCAATTTGTAGATTATAAGAAATTACTTATACCATTATATATGTTAGAATAAACATGATTAAATTTAAGGAGAGATGGATAATGAATGAAGCAGCAAAGACATTAGACGGATGGTATAGTTTACATCTATTCTATGCAATCGATTTTACAAGCCTTAAAATTTTAGAACAAAGCGAAAGAACTGCGATGGTTGAAGAGTTTAAAGCGTTTATCAACACTTTAGAAGACAACCATAGTGCAAAGGAAGGTTCATATGCGTTATACAACATTACAGGACAGAAAGCTGACTTAATGCTCTGGGTTTTACGCCCTGAAATGAAAGACTTAACAGCACTTGAAAACAAATTCAACAAACTTGCAATTAGAGATTTCTTAATCCCTACATATTCATACGTTTCAGTAATTGAGTTAAGCAACTACTTAGCGGGTGACTCAAATGAAGACCCATATGAAAACCCACATATTAAAGCAAGATTATACCCGGAATTACCACGCTCTGAATATGTATGTTTCTATCCAATGGATAAACGTCGTCAAGGTGAAGACAATTGGTATATGTTAGATATGGATCACCGCAAAGGACTTATGCGTTCACACGGCATGATCGGTCGTGGCTATGCAGGCATCGTTAAACAATTTATCACAGGATCTGTAGGATTCGACGATTATGAATGGGGTGTTACACTCTTCTCAGACGATGTATTACAATTTAAGAAACTTGTATACGAAATGAGATTCGACGAAGTATCAGCACGTTACGGTGAGTTTGGCGGCTTCTACGTCGGAAACATTCTTACAGTAAATGACCTTCAAGATTTATTTGCGTTATAAAAATAATGCGTGTGTCAAAAGACACACGCATTATTTTTATTTATAAGCTTTCTCTACTTCTTCAATTTGTTTCACAATCGTTACTGCACCACCGCTTGAGAAGTACCATAAGTATGGATCTACTTCTACGACTTTATTATCTTTAATTGCGTTAACGTTTTTAATAACATCATTTGATAACGCTTGTTCAGCTGAAGACTTACCACCTACAGCTACCCCACGGTCCATCGCAAAGATAATATCCGGATTCTTCTTGTTGATATATTCAAAGTTAATTACTTGTCCGTGACCTTTTGCTGTAATATTTTCATCCGTTTCTTTCACGCCTAATACATCATGAATAAACCCGAAACGTCCGCCTTTACCGAACACAGAAAGTTCACCTTCATTTGCTAACACGAACAATCCTTTTTTATCTGATTTCTCAGTCATTGCTTTAACTTCTTTGATTTTTTTATCTATGTCTGCAATAAGCTTTTCAGTTTCTTTCTCTTTACCGAAGATTTTGCCGATATTTTCAGTATTCACTTTAATACTATCGATATAGTTCTTATCATCTGCACCAACATATACAATTTGTGCTTTCGGTGCTGCTTTTTTCATTTCATCCATTACCTTCTGGTTAGCCTGACGACCTGAGATTAAGATAAGGTCTGGTTGCATTTCAGCTAATTTTTCAAAGTTTGGTTCTTTTAGGCTTCCTAAGTTTGCATATTTATCATCTTTATATTCTTTTAAGAATTCAGGTAAGCTACGGTTCCCTTCACCTTTTGGCATACCTTTTACGTTTTTATCCGCGCCAATTTCCTTTAATGTTGTAAGTGTTCCGTAATCAAATACTGCAACGCTTTTTGGGTTTTTAATTACTTCCACAGTTTCAGATACTTCTTTTGCGTCACTACCGTCTTCTTTTTCACCCATTAACTTATATTTATTATCGATTTTTACTGTTTCAGCTTTGTCATTTGAACCACTTGATGTTTTGTCATCTGTTTTAGAAGTATCCTTCGTTCCTCCACATGCTGCTAATACTAAAATTAATGATAATGTGATAACTAATCCAATAATACGTTTCATTTTCCAGTCTCCTTAGTGTAATGTATTTCCCCCGTTTTATCGCTGCCCCATAGTAGTAATAACCCGGCAACACTCCTTTCGATGATTTAAGTTTATACCGCCTGAACTTCTTCTATAAATTCATCTACCGTCATACTTTCATCATCGAAGTATACACAAATTTGCTGTCCGAATATGCACTCGATATTAATGTCCATATCGTATACAGTCTTCAAGTTTTCTGTTGTGATACATTCGTTTTTCGTTCCATCCAGCAGTACTTCACCGTCTTTCAGGGCGATAATGTAATCTGCGTAACATGATGCGAAGTTAATGTCGTGTATTACGATTACAATCGTTTTTCCTTTTTCGCGTACTAAACGACGTAATAGCTGCATCATTTGTACCGAATGTTTCATATCAAGATTATTTAGTGGTTCATCAAGGAAGATATAGTCTGTATCTTGTGCTAATGTCATCGCAATATATGCGCGTTGTCTTTGTCCACCTGATAATTCATCAAGAAATCTTGTTTCAAAAGATTCTAACTCTAAATAGTCGATTGCTTCGTTAACGATACGTTCGTCTTCTTTCGTGAGACGTCCTTTTGAATATGGAAATCGTCCGAAGTTTACAAGATCACGTACTGTTATCTTTAAATTCGTATGGTTACTTTGTTTCAATACTGCAAGCTGCATCGCGATATCATCGCTTTTCATCTTACTGATTTCTTGATTATTTAACTGCACTGTCCCTTTATCAAAATCAGACAGTCTCGTAATGGCTGATAACAATGTACTCTTACCAGCACCGTTTGGGCCGATAATCGCTGTGATTGCACCTTTCTTAATTTCCGTTGATACGTCTTTTAATATTGTTTTATTACCGATATTTTTATACAAATTGTTAACTTTAATCATGAGCGCCCTCCTTGAATAATAAGTATATGAAGTAAATCCCTCCGATAAAGTTGATAAGTATCGTAATCTCTGTCGTTCCATCGAAGAAATATTGATTGATCATTTGGCCAAGTAACAATGTAATTGCGGATACTGCAATTACAGAAATGATTAAATATTGGTGTTTAAATGTCTGCATGAGCTGATAAGTTACGTTACATACGATAATACCTAAAAACGTAATCGGTCCAACGAGTGCTGTTGAAATGCTGACTAGTATTGCAATTACAAGCAGCATGTTACGTGTAAGCCTGTCGACATTTACACCAAGATTGGTTGCATGGGTCTTTCCGAGGCTTAACACATCTAATTCATATGATTTCTTGTAAATATATATCAGTAATATGATGATGAGTGCACAGCTGATAATTAATAGTTTCTCATTCACTGTATTAAAGCTCGCAAACAATTTATCCTGTAACAGCAAGAAGTCATCTGGATTCATAACCATATGCATAAAGCTTGATAAGCTTGAAAAACATGTCCCCATTACAATACCAAAAAGTAGTACAAAGTATACGGACGTATTCTTCTTAAATACGAGGTTGAATAAACCTAATGTAAAACCAATCATTAATATTACAGAGACGAAGAAGTTCGTATATACGTTAAACACGGCATCTCCCATCTTCCCGAACAAGAAGATAATAATCGTCTGAATAAATAAGTACACAGCGTCTAACCCAATGACTGAAGGAGTTAATAAATGATTCTCAGTAATCGACTGGAATACGAGTGATGATACACCAATTGCTGCACCTACAAGTAATATCGCTGCAAGTTTTCTTAATCTTGAAGGGAGAACGTAATCAAGAATTGCAAAATTCAACTGAATCAGCACAAACCCTGTCATAAGGAGCAGCATTACAATAATGAGTGCACTCGCCTTTTTCATTTGGCTAGACATATGACTTCCTCCTTTTCAGAAGAATCGCCATGAAGATAACACTTCCTACGATCCCGAGTGTGAGACCAATCGGAATCTCATAAGGAAAGATAATTAATCGACTGAATATATCTGCTACCATAACAAGAATTGCACCAAACAGTGCTGTATATGGTAAAGCTTTATTCATATGATCGCCGACAAACAGTCCGACGATATTCGGAATAATCAATCCTAAAAATGGTAATACACCGACTGTTACAACTACTGTCGCCGAAACGATTGCAGCAATAACAACTCCTAAATTCATCATCTTCGCGTAAGATATACCTAAGTTTTTACTGAAGGACTCCCCCATTCCGACGATGGTAAAGTGATGCGCAAAGAGGTAAATCAGCACTACCATAGGAATAATAACAAATAACACTTCATAGCGTCCTTTCGTAATCATCGAGAAGTCTCCCACAAAGAAGTTAGAAATACTTTGCATAGCATTGAAACGTAGTGCCATAAACGTCGCTAAACTTGAAACGATGTTACCGAGCATGAGCCCTACAAGGGGAATAAAGATAGCATCTTTAAACTTGATACGATTGACAATCCACATAAACATCATCGTACCGATAATCGCTGAAACAATACTGAATGATAATTTAACAAGTAGTGGTGCTTGTGCAAAGAATATCATTGCGATGAGTACACCAAACTTCGCAAAATCCATCGTCCCCGCTGTTGTTGGTGACACGAATTTATTACGTGTGAGCTGCTGCATCAACAAACCCGCCACACTTAGTGCTACACCGGCTAATATAATAGCAAATGTTCTCGGCAATCGACTGTTCAACAAAATATTCTTTTGATTCTCATCCAAGTTTAGTAAATTTGATGGGCTCAAATCTACAACACCAATAAACATTGAAATTATAGACAAAACCAGCAACAGTAATGTGGTGTAAATTATTTTCATGAACAAAAGCTCCTGTCATCATTGATAATAGTTATCAATGAGAAAAATTCTCAATTACAATATTATCAAAAATCTGAAATAAATCAATACGTATTATAAAAAAATACTTTATTGAATTACTATTCTTTATATTCTGATTTCATGATATATTGATAAAAACTATAAAAAGAGGTGGCGTTATGAATAAACATCATGGAGAACAAGCACTCGAAAAAACGATAGGATTCTGGACTGCTATAACGATAGTTATCGGAACGATTATTGGTTCTGGCGTGTTCGTTAAACCTTCCGTAGTGCTCAATCATGCAGGTACAAGTGATCTTGCAATCTGGGCCTGGGTTGTCGGAGGTGTATTAACTTTAGCAGCAGGTCTGACTATTTCAGAAGTAGGCGCACAAATACCAAAAACCGGAGGATTGTATGCTTATATTAGAGATATTTATGGTCCCTTCTGGGGATTTTTAACAGGTTGGATGCAGACGGTCATCTATGGCCCCGCAATTATCGCTTCACTTTCATTATTCTTCGGCATACTCGTAACGAACTTTTTTGGAATCGATCCAGCCCTAGGTATATGGATTGGTGTCGCAGCATTTACTTTTCTTGTCATTCTTAATATTCTTGGTACAAATGCTGGTGGTGCGATGCAGACCTTTACTACAATCTGTAAACTGATTCCTGTATTCGCTATTATTATCTTCGGTTTGTTGTGGGGTAAAGAAGGTGTATTCGGACATAACGTGACAAGCTTAATTGAGAATAAAGGAGAAGTTAATTTCGGTCGTGCCGTACTAGCTACGTTATTTGCATACGATGGATGGATTCTACTGACAAACTTAACAGGTGAAATGAAAAATGCAAAGCGCAATCTGCCACTTGCGATGCTTATAGGACTAAGCGTTGTTACATTCGCATATGTACTCATCAATATCGCTGTCTTTAAAGTCATCCCTGCTGAAACGCTTGTTGGACTAGGAAACACTTCATCTGCGGAAGCCGCTAAAATATTATTCGGTGACCTCGGTTCTAAATTTGTTAATATCGGCGTTATTATCTCGATATTCGGTTGCTTGAACGGAAAAATTATGACTTTCCCTCGTATTCCATTTGCAATGGCTGATGATAACTTATTGCCCTTCGCGAAATTTATCAGCTATGTAAGCCCTAAATTTAAAACACCCATCGGTGCAATGATTACAATGTATGTTGTAAGTATGATTCTACTTTTACTTACAATCGTAATTCCTGAAGTCGTGAACGCCGACTACTTATCTGAAGTATGTATATTCGTAATTTATATCTTCTATATCGCTAGCTTTATCGGACTGTTTATATTACGCAAACAAAATAAAGGACAAAAACGCGATTATTCAGTACCGTTATATCCAATCGTCCCTATCGTTGCGATGGGTGGAGGTCTATTTATTATCATCAGTACATTAATGAGTGATTTCACCGGTTCAATGCTCGGTGTACTTTTCGTAGTCATCGGAATTCCATTTTATTTCATGTTGCGCAAAAAACATGTTTAATATACGCAATAACGGTTATATAACTACTAATACATTACAGAAATGAGGATATACTATGAAACGTTTAGTTCGACTAATCATTAAATTAAGTCCCATCCTAATTCCAATCGTAAAAAAACAATTAGAGAAACGTTCGCACCAACAAAATACAACACGTAAATAAACAAAAGCAGCTAAAGTTTTAGCTGCTTTTGTTTATTTCCTTATCTAAAATTAGGTGATCTAATGTCTCTTTAGACATTGCTTTAAGTTTACGAAAACGAATCATAAAGAATATAATCCCTATTATTAACCAAACTGCTAATGCAATATAACTAGGTAGTTTAAGTGATGCCGGAGACCCCGGAAAGAGTAATAAAATAAGGAACGTGGCGCTCACAATTACTCCAAGTAACGCCATCCATTTATATTTCAGGTCATAGTGTAGTGTATTACGTTGTCCAAAAAGACGATAAGCACTTAAGCATGTCACTAAATACGCAATAGACACTCCTGTAGAACTCATATCGACAATCCACGTCAACGCTGTTCTACCTAGCCATGGAGAACAAAGCGCCAGTAATGTAATGAATGCTATTGCTATGTATGGTGTATTGTATTTTGGATGAATACGGCTAAATATTCTCGGCATTACACCCGAACGCCCCATCGAAAACAACAATCTGCTTGAACTCATCAGAAATCCATTCAATCCAGTAAATATCCCCATCAGTATTGCAACTGATAGTATTCCTACACCAATGTATCCAAATGCATACTGGATAACTGATCCTGTAACAAATAAATCTCCGCCTAATACAGATGCATCTTTAACTGTCCAGCCCGTCAATAAAATCATTGCTACGTATGTAAATGCACTTGCAGATAAACTAAAAACAATTAATTTAAATGTTTTGCTAGGTGCAAAATTAAATTCTTCTGCAGTTTGAGGAATATTATCAAATCCCACAAAAGCCCAAGGTGCGACTGCTAAGATCATAAGTATCGATTGTAAAGCTCCCATGTTTTCGTTGAAAATTGGTGATAAATATCCAAATGAAAAATCCTTTGTAAACATTGAACTAATAAATAGCATGATTACTACGACTGCTAATATGACACAAAATACGTATTGTAAGTTTCCTGAAAAACTTGCTCCTTTAACACTTATCCATCCAAATATAATAAGTATTACTGAAGATAATATAATCTCTGCAACATATACATCCCATCCGGCGACCGTATATAATTTACCTCTTGTCATAAGTCCCGGGAATAAGAATTTAAAGATTAAACTAAACGCTGATGCATTTAATGCGACAATGCATATATATCCAAAAGTTAAGAACCAGCTTGAAAAAAATGCAATATATTTTCCGAATCCTAAGTAACCAAATGCAAATGCACCCCCTGATACCGGAAATTTCTCAACTAAAGCACCATAACTTACTGCAATGACAATCATAAGTAATGCGCCAAGGAGTATGCCGATTGTAGCACCTATTGGGCCAGCGCTTTTTATCCAGTCACCTGGTAAAATAAATGCACCCCATCCTATACTTGAACCATATGCTATAGCCCATACAAATTTTTCAGAAAGATTCTTCTCAAGCTCCTTACGTACAGGTTTTTGCGGTTTTTTAATAATTTTCCCTCTCATAAAATCACCTCAGAAATGCTTTACCCTAATCTATCTATTCCATAACATGTAAATTCCTACTTATACTTTTCTGAAGACTTATATAAAAAAGCATCCCTTAACATAAAATATAGTTTAAGGGATGCTCGTCAAAATTTTCTTTATGATAAGCCTAATATTTAATTGCTGCAATCATCAGCATAACCCAGCTTGCAATAAACAGGACACCACCAATTGGAGTAATCGCACCAAGCACTTTAATTTGCGTTAATGCCAATAGATAAAGTGACCCACTAAAAAGTACAATACCTATCGTCATCAACCATCCTGCTGTATTTAAGTTCATCTTCGTAGTACCATTTAAAATTGCAATCGCAATAATACCAAGCGCATGATACATTTGATACGCCGTCGCTTTATCCCATATATCCATGTACTTCTCACTTAACTTACCCTCTAAACCATGTGCACCGAATGCACCAAGTGCCACTGCTAACATTGCGTTAAATGCACCTATAATCAAGAATAATTTCATGTTAATGCCCTCCTATTTATTAAAAATCAAAGATTGAATCTCCATTACCAAAACCATCATCTGTTTTTATCTTACTATCATTCGATACAACTTTAGCACCCATCATCTTCAGTTCTTCTGGTGAAACCGCTTCGTGCGGTCCAGTTTGTTTTACTGGTGGTGATTCTGCAGGCATATATGCAGGTTTAGGTATCGATTTCGTTTCGCTTTGTCCGATATTTGCCATCATTTCTATCGCATAGAGATGTTTATTAAATTCTACAATAGTTGAAGCGCGTTTAAGCGCTTCAACTTCTTCGGACAATTTCTGAATGAGTTTATCGTTCACTGAACATCCTCCCTTCCCCAATCTATTGGCGTCTTATTGTGTGCAACTAAATATTCATTCGTCTGACTATATGGTTTTGATCCAAAGAATCCTCTATAGGCACTCAATGGACTTGGATGGACACTTTTAATGACTTTATGTTTCGTCTTATCAATTAAAGGCTCAAGTTTCTGTGCTGGTTTACCCCATAGTATGAAGACCACGTTTTCTCTATATTGCGAAACAGCTTTTATAATTTCAGTTGTAAACTGCTCCCACCCAATACCTTTATGCGAATGTGCCTGACCACCTAAAACAGTCAATACATTATTCAATAATAACACACCTTCATATGCCCATCCTGTCAATTCACCTGTATGTCTTCGAATGTTTAAATCGTTTTCCAGCTCCTGATACATGTTACGTAATGATGGCGGAAGTTTTGTTCCATTCATTACAGAAAAGGCCAAGCCATGTGCCTGATTTGCACCATGATAAGGATCTTGACCTATAATCACAACTTTAACGTCATTAAATGGCGTAAACTTAAACGCATTATATATATTCTCACGTGCTGGATATACTGTCTGTGTTGCATATGCTTTTTCTAATATTTCATCCATTTCATCAAAGTTATATTTCTCTTTAATTCCATGAAAAATCTGCTCCCATTCCATACTATCCACCTCATATATATTATAAATATATCATTTTGAATTAAACGTATTCATGATATGATATTAACAAACAAACAAGAATAGGGGAAATGAAAATGAGCTTAAAAAAGATTTTAACAATTGCCGGATCTGATACAAGTGCTGGAGCTGGTATGCAAGCTGACTTAAAAACTTTCCAGGAATATAACACATACGGTATGGTGGCATTAACCGCTGTAGTCGCAATGGATCCAGAAACTTGGGGCCATGATGTTACACCACTGCCAATTGAATTATTAGATAAACAAATTAAAACTGCATTATCTATCGGCCCTGATGCCATTAAAACAGGTATGTTAGGAACTGAAGAAATCATCCAGCGTGCGGCCAAAGCTTTTGAAGATTCTGATGCTGCGTATTTCGTAGTGGACCCTGTTATGGTATGCAAAGGGGAAGATGAAGTGCTTAATCCTGGCAACACGGATGCTATGATTAAATATTTATTACCACTTGCTACAATTGTGACACCGAACTTGTTCGAAGCAGGTCAATTATCTGGTTTAGGTAAACTAACAACAATCGAACAAATGAAAGAAGCTGCTGAAATCATTCATCAACGTGGTGCAAAACACGTTATTATCAAAGGTGGAAAAGCTTTAGAATCTGATAAAGCATTAGATTTATATTACGATGGTGATAATTATACATTACTGACAACTGATAAATTCCAATCATCATATAATCACGGTGCAGGTTGTACATTTGCCGCTGCTACAACAGCAAACTTAGCATTAGGTAAATCTCCACGTGAAGCGGTAATTGCTGCTAAAGGATTTGTCGCATCAGCAATTAAACACGGATGGAAAATGAACGAATTTGTAGGACCAGTACAGCATGGTGCTTACAATAACGTTGAGAAGATTGAAGTAACAACTAAAGAAGTGTAAAAAAAAGATTGTGACATGAGTAATATTATGAAAAGATGGCAGGAAATGTTCTTTGTTTCCAGTCATCTTTTTTGATTTAACTCGTGCCTGAGCGTGGAACGCCGTTAGTTCGAGCGTACCGCATTATAAGTACGGATATCGCTCAGTTTTTTTATGTCTTTTTTTCTTATACAAGCTCAAAAGGTATAATTTTTACAATTTATTTAGTAAAATAGTTTAGTATAAACTTTGAGGAGTAATGAAAATGGAATTAATCGACAAACAACAAGTACAGGAGCTATTGAATCAATTTCAAGAGAAACCTGTCTATTTACATGTAGAAACAACGAATGGTGCTTATGCAAGTCACTTTGATCAAAAAGTGTTCAATGCAGGTACATTCTTACGTAATATTCAAGTATCATATATTCAAGGGATTATTACTGGCGGCGGAAAAGAACCTTTCCGTGTCGGTTTGAAATTAAATAGTGGCTGGATTTATGTACAAGGTTTAACACACTTTGAAATTGACGAAGAAGGCCGTTTCTTAATGGCTGGTTTAAACTATCAAGGTCAGCTTGCCGCAGCTCTTGAAATAAGCGAAACGCCATTTGAGGTTTAAGGGGGAAATGATGATGGAACAAGAAAGACAAGTGCTCGTAATCTTCCCTCATCCGGATGATGAAGCATTCGGTGTATCAGGTACGATTATGAAACATATAGATGCAGGCACGCCAGTTACTTATGCATGCTTAACGCTAGGGCAAATGGGGAGAAACCTAGGGAATCCGCCATTTGCAACCCGTGAATCATTACCAAAGATTCGTGAGAAAGAATTAGAAGAAGCTTGTCGCGTAATGGGAATTACCGACTTACGCAAAATGGGTTACCGTGATAAGACATTAGAATTTGAATTATTAGATGACTTAGTCGACATGGTGACAGGATTAATCAATGAATTAAATCCTTCAAAAATCATTTCGTTCTATCCAGGTTACTCTGTACATCCAGACCACGAAGCCACAGCAGATGCAGTAGTTGAAGCGGTGCGTCGTATGGAGGGTGAAAAGCCTAAATTACAATTAGTCGCTTTTAGTAATGATACTGTTGAGAATATCGGAGAACCAAATGTTGAATATGATATTACGGGATATGAAGAAAGAAAGATGAATGTATTAGGTGCACATGCATCGCAAACAGGACCAATGCTAGAAAATTTAGCGGCAAATACACAAGAAGCAGAAGCGGCACAAGATATGTGGCTTCGAAAAGAACGCTTCTACGAATACGAAGTTTAATTAGGAGAATGAGATGGATCAATATAATTTAAATACACGTGAAGGTCGATGGAAACATTTCGGTTCGGTAGATCCTATTAAAGGGAGTAAACCTACTGAGAAAGAAAAGATGACAGACCTGCAAAGTTCGAAAAAAGATTTTTTATTTGAAATCGATCATGTAGGTATTAAAAATTTAACATATCCCGTCCGACTGGATGGTTATCAAACAGCAGGAACATTTAGCCTATCCACGCATTTAGCTAAAGATGAAAAAGGCATTAACATGAGCCGTATTTTAGAATCAGTTGAAGCCCATTATGATAATGGTTTATCGCTTGATTTCGATACATTAAAAACAGTATTAATTACTTTACAGACAGTAATGCATCAAAAAGATGCGACTGTTGATGTAGATGCAAAATGGTTCTTTGACCGTTTCAGTCCAGTAACAAACCTACGTGCAATCGGACATGCTGATACACGTTTTTCTATGACAGTTGAAGGTGATACGACAGTTAATAAATCGTTAACATTGACTGCAATGGTAACAACACTTTGCCCATGCTCTAAAGAAATCAGCGAATACTCTGCTCATAACCAACGCGGTATCGTGACAGTTAAAGCTGACTTTGCACCAGAAGGTGAATTACCAGCAAACTTCAAAGAACGCATCTTAGAAGCGATGGAAGTCAACGCTAGTTCAATGCTATACCCAATATTAAAACGTACAGATGAAAAATCAGTAACGGAACGTGCATATGAAAACCCACGTTTTGTCGAAGATTTATTACGATTAATTGCAGCTGATTTAGTAGAACTTGATTTCGTTACAGGTTTTACAATTGAATGTCGCAATGAAGAATCTATTCATCAGCATGATGCCTTTGCACGTCTGACGTATAATAAATAATATGCTCACTGAAAAAGAAAAGATGCTACAAGGTGCTATATATAATCCCTCTGACGCACAACTTGCGCACGATAGAATGAATGCAAAGCTTATGACACGTCGTTACAATAATCTGCCAGAAGATGAAGTAAATGCTCGCTGTCAGCTCATTAAAGAAATCTTCGGAACCACGGGCGAGCACATTCATGTCGAAGCAAATATACGTGTTGATTATGGCTATAATATTCACGTAGGTGAAAACTTTTATTCAAATCATGATTTAACGATTTTAGATGGCGCGTCAGTTACAATTGGCGA
This sequence comes from Macrococcus sp. S115, assembly GCF_030067655.1. NCBI lineage: Bacteria > Bacillati > Bacillota > Bacilli > Caryophanales > Staphylococcaceae > Macrococcus > Macrococcus sp. S115. The sequence goes on from NZ_JASJES010000005.1 coordinate 96,369, forward strand.
TAACTGTATGATAGCTCCAGGTGTGCATATCTATACAGCCACTCATCCGATTGATCCTATTCAACGTAATAGCGGTTTAGAGTATGCAAAGTCTGTTGTGATTGGTGATAATTGCTGGATTGGTGGACGCAGTATCATTAATCCAGGTGTAAAGATAGGTAATAATGTCGTTATTGCGAGCGGTGCAGTTGTAACAAAAGACATACCAGATAATGCTGTCGTTGCAGGCATTCCTGCAACAGTAATCAGGCAAATAAAATAAGCAGCCAGACGGCTGCTTATTTTATTTCTCCATTCATAACTTGCATAATTGCGCGTCCTACACCGCTTTCTTCATTGTCCCCGGCCATGTATTTAGCAACCTGCTTAACTTCCTCTGCTCCATTAGACATAGCGAATGAATATTTAGCACGTTCTAACATTGAAACATCATTTAAGTTATCACCAATGGCCATCACTTCATCCATCGTAATATTCAGTTTTTCACATATGGATTCCAATGCAATTCCTTTTTGTGCATTAGTATGCGTAATTTCTATATTCCCTCTTGATGATGATGATATTGCTAAACTATTATATTCAGCAAGTTCAGCCTTTGCTGCATCTATCTTTGACAAATCACTAGAAAACGCCAGGAATTTCAGAACAACCTCACCCTCACGTTTATATATTTCTTCATAACTATCGACTTCTTTTAAAGAGCCGTTATCTATACGCTTTTGTATTGATTTACGAATCTTTTCAACATCTGGAGTATGCCCCATTTTCTCCGCAATATCTATGTAAATTTCAAGATCCTTCTCTTTATCTTCAGTATAGATACGTGCACTCGTATATACCTGATAGTATAGATGATGTTTTTTAAGAGTTTCTGTGATGAGCCTAATCTGTTCATCACTAATCTTAGAAGTGTATATTATATTGAAGGCTTCATCGCGTACTTCTGCCCCATTCAGACAAATAAAAGGGACTTTAAGTCCAGTTGGTTTCACAGGCGTATTTGCTTCATAGAATGCGCGTCCCGTCGCAATAGCCACAGTGACACCTTTCGATTGTGCATATTTAATCGCTTGAATATTTTCTTCTGAGATTTCATGCGCACTATTCAATAATGTACCATCCATATCTGTTGCGATTAGTCTAATCATCATTTCATCTCCTATTATTAATACATACAGTGTATCAAATTCAGTGACTTTTATCTAAAGATGTTACTCTTTTAGTTTCTTATTCTTCTCGAGTAATTTATTATTTCTAAGTGTTTTAAAGAAATCTTTAAGCAATAGACTGCATTCTTCATGTTTGATACCTGCAATTACTGTTGCCTGATGATTGAATCGTGATTCATGCAACAAGTTCATGAGCGATCCACTGCAACCACCTTTTGCATCATGAGCACCGTATACGACAGTCGGAATCCTACTCATTACAATTGCTCCGCTACACATTACACAAGGTTCAAGTGTCACATACAATACACATTCCTCTAAACGCCATGAGCCAATATTTTTACTTGCTTCATTTATCGCAACAACTTCTGCATGCATCAGTGGATTTTGTAACGATTCTCGTAAATTATGGCCACGGCCAATAACTTCCCCATGCTTTACAACGATTGCTCCAATAGGTACTTCATTGATTTTATATGCTTTTTTTGCTTCATCAATCGCCATCTGCATAAAGATTTCATGATTCATTTCTTCATCCGCCTTATTTATTTTATGGTACAATACAAATACTATTTTATTTTAACATTCGAGGAGAGAAATATGGCACCTTTATTTATAGCAATAGAAGGACCGATCGGTGTCGGCAAAAGTTCACTGACTAAGAAGTTATCATCCACTTTAAATTTAACCCCCATCTATGAAATCGTTGAAGAAAATCCTTTCTTATCTGACTTTTATGAAGATATCGATAAGTGGAGCTTTCAGACAGAAATGTTTTTCCTATGCAACAGATATAAGGTTTTAACAGAATTATCAAATGATATATCTGTAGTTAGCGATTATCATATTCTTAAAAATAAAGTATTCGCAAACAACACTTTAAATGATAAAGAATATAAGATGTTCGAAGAAATTTACGATATATTGACGCGAGAAGTTCGCAGACCTGACGTTACTGTGTTCTTAACAGCAGATCTAGATGTACTTAAACAACGCATTCAGCTACGTAATCGCGACTTTGAATCTCATATCGAAGATGATTATTTATTAAAGTTAACCGAGGATTATAGACGTGTATATGAATCAATGAAACATGATCATCAGACGATACTTATCGATACAAGCGATACAGACTTTGTAAATAATGCAGCAGATTATGAGTATATCGTACAACAAATAAAAGATTTTATAGGAGCTTAATATGTATACAATCCCTAATGATGCAATCATCACTATTGCAGGTACTGTCGGAGTCGGAAAAAGTTCGTTAACAAAAGCACTGGCTGAGAAGCTAAACTTCAGAACTTCTTTTGAAAAAGTAGATAACAATCCTTACTTAGAAAAATTCTACAATGATTTTGATCGCTGGAGCTTTCATTTACAAATCTATTTTCTTGCAGAACGTTTTAAAGAACAAAAACGTATGTTTGAATATGGCGGCGGTTTTATACAGGATCGCTCCATCTATGAAGATGTAGATATCTTTGCTAAGATGCATGAAGAAGGCGGCACGATGACGAAAGAAGACTTCGCAACTTATTATCAGTTATACGAAGCAATGGTAATGACGCCATACTTCCCGCAACCCGACTGTTTAATCTTCTTAGAAAGCGATTATGAAGATGTGATTAATCGTATCGCGGAACGTGGTCGTCAAATGGAAATAGAAACAGATGAAACTTATTGGCGTGCATTATATACGCGTTATGTCGAATGGATTGAGAACTTCAATGCATGCCCTGTCGTAAGAATTAATATCAATGAATATGATGTATATGGAGATATCGATTCACTTGATCCAGTGATTGAGAAGATTGCTAAAGTAATCCACACACATCGTGCAATGCATAAAAGATAAATATTAAAAATGGTACGGTAAAACATTACCGCACCATTTTTATATTGGTTTATAACCCTAACCTATCAACAATCTCAGCCACACTATTTAATACTATATCCGCATTTCGCAAATCTTGTGCATCACCAGAGCCTGATAATACGCCTACTATTTTTCTGACTTCAGCATTCTGACCAAGTTCAACATCCATCTCAGTATCTCCTACCATCATCGTATCCTCTTTTTCAACATTTAACTCATCCATTATAAGCTGCACCAACTCTTTTTGTGGTTTATGATAATCTGATGAATCACTCGTAATAATCTTATCGAAATATTCACGAATACCATATTTATCTATGAATAAATCCATCGATGCATTGTCATCTGCTGATACGATAGCAAGAAGGTAACCTTTATCGTGTAGAGATTTCAATGTTTCCTCGACACCTTCAATAATTTCGATGTCTTCCACTTCATTGTCAGACGTTGCATGTTCAATCTTTTTAAGTAACCAGCTGGCCATCGCATCACCATTCGGAAGCTTTTCTAAACTGGATACGATTGCCTTTGTTGTTTGTGCACCAAGCAATTTATCAACTTGATCATCGACAATACCGAATGCGTCTTTTATTTCAGATTTTGGCACATGAATATCTGTACGCACTGAAAATTCATTGATCAAATCATCAGCTAACTTCACCACCGGATGTCCTAATTTCATTAATGTCCCATCTTTATCAAAAATGATTAATTTCGTCATAATTTTTGTCTACTCCCTAACTTCACTTTTATTATTTTATAACCTTTTCACGCAAAAATATCTCACTCTAACTTGAGCGAGATATTTTATTTATTTGATTTCTAAAGTTAAGTCCCCTGCTTTCACATGATTAAAACGTCGTGCAACACCGTAGTGTAATACATACGTTACGACAAGCGGTAGAAAGACGCCTGCAATCATAAACTGCGTAAATGCGACAATGCCTTGATCATTTAAAATTTGCATCGGTGCGATGAAGCCGCATAAACCGATACCACCAATTTCATAGGGTACGCCCAGCTTAAACCACAGAATTGCAACTGGACCACTGATTGCAGATGCTACGAGAGGCGCAATCGTAATTTTAGGGTTGTTTACAATGTTCGGGAACTGAACCTTAGGCGTACACACGAGTTGCGCTAAGAAGCCACCTAGATCATTATCCTTTAGCCCCATCGCTGTGTATCCGACGAATTGTGCTGAGATACCGACGAGTGCTGCCGCAGAAGATGCTGGATCAAGTTGTAAGACAATAACCAGTGCTGCTGACGATGCTGGGGTCATTACGATAACTGCAAATACGAGCGCGATCACTACAGACGAGATGAGTGGTTGTCCTTCTACAGATTGAGCGATTGATTTCGAAATAACAACTAATGCAGGTTCCACAACGCGTGCTAGATAATAACCTACTAAACTACCAGCAAGCACTGCAGATACTGGCACTGCCATCATATCGAGAATGGTCTTTCCGGTTACTTTCTTACCGACATAAGTTGCTACGATTGCACCGATAATTGCTCCGATAGGTAGTCCTGTCTGGATTGTAAAAGCTCCATCTACTTCTTTCAGTGCATTACCACCGATTGTTGCAGCAACCATAGCAGAAACTAATGTAATTCCATTTGCGCCTAAACTATAAGCGATAGCTCCTCCTAGTGCCGGTGCTAAAATTAACATCGAAATCGTACCGAAAAGAACTAATAAATCAATATGCAATAAACCTCCAATTGACTTCAATAACATTCCTACCCCGAGCGCTACAAAGATTCCTGCCGAGATACCTTGTGCTCCCTTTTCGAATCGATCTTTAAAATAGTCTTTTCTACTCATCTCATGTTCCATAATCATCCACTCCTATTTTTAGTTTTTACATAATATGACCTTCTTTATCGTTACAAATATGAATATCCATAGTTGAACCACTCCTTAATAATTATTCTGCTGATACACACCATCCAAACGGATCTTCTTTCGAACCACTTTGAATACTAGTATAAGCACTATATAGTTCTTCAGTAATCTTACCTGTATTGCCATCACCAATCGTCAATACATCATCTTTATATTTAATCTCGCCAACCGGTGAGATAACGACTGCTGTTCCTGCACCGAATACTTCTGTTAAACTACCATTCTTTGCATTATCCACAACCTCCTGGATACTAATGCGGCGCTCTTCCACTTCGTACCCTAGATGCTCTGCAAGCTCTAAAATAGATTTTCGTGTAATCCCCGGTAATATACTACCATTCAGTTCAGGTGTAACGAGTTTATTGTTGATAACAAAGAAAATATTCATACTCCCTACTTCTTCAATATAAGCCTGTTCTACACCATCTAGCCACAACACTTGATCATAGCCTAATTTTTCAGCTCTAGACTGTGCAATTAAACTTGCAGCATAGTTTCCTGCTGCTTTAGCAAATCCCACACCACCTCTAACAGCTCTAACATATTCATCTTCAACATAGATTTTCGTTGGCGTTAATTGCCCACCACCATAATATGCACCGACTGGAGATAAAAGAATCAGAAATTTATAGCTGATCGCTGGTCGTACACCTAGGAAAGGTTCATTCGCAAATACAATCGGTCTAATGTATAAAGATTGACCTGCACCACTTGGAATCCAATCTTTCTCGAGTTCAACAAGCTGTTTGAGCGCTTGTACCATTTCTTCAACATCTATCTGGGGTATTTCTAAACGCTCACATGATTGATTCATTCGTTTAAAATTTTGATCAGGTCGAAATAACTGAACACCGTGTTGCGTCTTGTAAGCTTTCAGCCCTTCAAATACTGCCTGACCATAATGAAGCACTTGTGAAGCAGGGCTCATGGAGATTTCTTGATAAGGGATAATTTTTTTGTTATGCCAACCTTCTTCATTTGAGTAATCCATTGAAAACATATAATCTGTAAAAAACTTACCAAATCCTAAGTTTTCAGGATTAGGTTTTTGCTGTTTGTGCATTCGTTCTTCCACTTCAAATACTACTACCATTTCATCCAATCCCTTCAAAATTTATTATTAATGTCACTTAGTATAGCAACTCCAAATTCCTTTTTCAATAAGTTTTTAGAAAATTCTAATTCTTATATACAATTAAAACGCTTCCATTATGCTATTAAAAAAATCCAAAGAGATGGGTAGCTGATACTACTCATTTCTTTGGATTTTTATAAGATTCATCAATTATTTATTTTCTTTTAATTTAATTGCATTTAACATTTCCTTCGTCATTGCATCTAAATCAAACTTAGGATCAAATCCCCACTGTTTCTTTGCTTCTGTTGCATCAATTGAGTCTGGCCAGCTTTGTGCAATACCTTCACGCACTGGATCTACATCATAATCAAGTTCGAAGTCTGGCACTAATTTACGAATGCTTGCAGCAATCATTTCCGGATCAACACTCATTGCAGTTACATTAAAAGCATTACGGTCTTTTAGGTTTTTAGAAGGTGCCTCCATTAACTTAATAATTGCATCAATCGCATCATCCATAAACATCATATCCATGAAAGTACCACTGTTTATGTATGAAGTATATTTACCTTCACGAATTGCTTTGAAGTAAATCTCTACTGCATAATCCGTTGTACCACCACCCGGTTCTTTGACATGTGAGATAAGTCCCGGGAAACGTACGCCACGCGTATCCACATTAAAGCGGTGGAAGTAATAGTCACATAATAACTCACCAGAAACTTTATTTACACCGTACATTGTTGTAGGACGTTGAACTGTAACTTGTGGTGTGTTGTCAGCTGGTGTACTTGGTCCAAATGCACCAATCGAAGACGGTGTAAAGAATTGCATATTATATTTACGTGCAACTTCCAAAGCGTTAAGTAAGCCGCCCATATTTAAGTTCCACGCAAATACCGGATCCTTTTCAGCTGTTGCGGATAAGAGTGCTGCCATATGCATAATCGTGTCAGCATTAAAGTCTGAAGCTAATTTATCCATGCGCTCAGCATCCGTTACATCTAGTTCTTCAAATGGCCCTTCTAATACTTTAGCACCTGCTTCAGGATGACGTAAATCAGTAGCTAATACATTATCCACCCCATAGATTTCTCTTAATTTTAATGTTAATTCTGTACCAATTTGACCCAAAGCACCCGTAATCATAATCTTTTCCATTTCATTCTCCCCTTATACAACTGTATTCCCGAAACGAACAAATAATTAATATATTGACTATTACCCCCTAGATTCTATATTAAAAACGCTTACATGTCCACCATAAGAATACATTTATTTATCTTTTTACATGAACATATATAAAAAAGCTGGAGGTGCACTCCAGCCAATAAACTATTTAATAATGTTTAATTCTTTCCCTACTCGCTCATAGATTGCTAACGCTTCTTCAAGCATTTCTTTCGTATGTGCTGCTGTCGGCATGTTACGTACACGCCCTGTTCCACGTGGCACTGTTGGGAAGACGATAGATTTTGCATATACGCCTTCTTCCATTAAACGTCTAGAGAATTCTTGAGTTGTCTTCTCATCACCGATAATACATGGTGTGATGGGTGTTTCAGAATGACCGATATCAAAGCCTAATTTTTCTAACCCTGCTTTTAAGTAGTCTCCATTTTCCCATAATTTATCATGTAATTCTGTAGATTCCATAAGTATTGTTACTGCTTCCGTAATTGCACGTGTATCAGCTGGTGCTAGAGAAGTAGAGAATAAGAATGGTCGTGAAGCCACTTTTAACCAGTCGATTAAATCTTTAGTTCCTGCTACATATCCACCTACGACGCCGATTGCTTTAGATAATGTCCCGATTTGGAAGTCAATCTTATCTTGAAGACCAAAGTGCTTAACTGTTCCTGCCCCTTTACCCATAACACCTGATCCATGTGCATCATCTACATACGTAATTAATCCAAATTCTTCAGCAATTTCTACGATTTCAGGGAGTTTTGCAACATCTCCATCCATTGAGAAAACACCATCAGTAATATACATCACTTTATTGTATAAACCAGACTCAACCGCTTCTTTTGCTTTTATACGTAAATCAGCCATATCCGAGTGATTAACACGAATAACTTTCGCTTTTGACAAACGACAACCATCAATGATTGAAGCGTGGTTTAATTCATCAGAAAGAATTGCATCATTTTTGTCCATTACTGCGCTAATAGCAGCCATGTTACAGTTGAAACCAGATTGATATGCAATCGCAGCTTCTGTCCCTTTGAACTCTGCTAATTTCTCTTCTAATTGCACATGTAAGTCTAAAGTACCATTAATCGTACGAACTGCCCCCGCACCTACGCCATGAGAATCTACCACTTCTTTTGCAACTTTCTTTAAACGCTCATGTGTTGCTAACCCTAAATAGTTATTAGAAGATAAGTTGATAAGTTCTTTACCATCAATCTTAATTTTAGCACCATTTGGTCCTTGTACTACATTAATTTCATTGTATAAACCATTGTCCTTTAGTTCGTCTAAACGCTCCGTTAAGAACGATTGTAAAGCTTTAGTCATAAATTGACACCCCTTTTCATTTTCACTATCATCATAACACAACTATTTTAGGAGTTCTAATGAACGCACTATTGAAATTTTGGTGTTAAGAAGTTTAAATATTCTAAACTTTTTGATACACTAGAAATATTAAATTTTTTTAAAGTAAGGAGCGTTGAAATGGACATTGAACAATTAATCGCTAATGATTTTGATAAGATGGTGGAGATCAGAAGATATCTTCATCAACATCCTGAAATTAGTTTTCATGAAGAAAAGACATACGCATACATATTAAATTCTTTAACGCATCTCAAACATTTCAAAATTAGAGAACATGTGGGTGGTAAAGGTATTGTAGCAAACATATCAAATGGTGAAGGACCATCTATCGCTCTACGTGCGGACTTTGATGCACTGCCGATACAAGACCAGAAAGATGTAGATTATCGTTCTAAAAATGATGGCGTTATGCATGCTTGTGGACATGACGGACATACTTCAATTTTACTCTCTGTTGCAAGACTTCTAAATTCAACTTATGAATTAATAACAGGTTCGGTCACGCTAATTTTTCAATTTGCTGAAGAAGTCGCCCCAGGTGGTGCACATGATATGGTGAATGATGGAGCACTAGCCGGTGTTGATAAAGTTTATGGTAATCATCTATGGTCTCCTTATGAACAGGGTGCTATCTATTCAAGAAATGGTGCGCTAATGGCTAGCCCAGATACATTTCATATTACTGTGCAAGGAAAGGGAGGTCATGGAGCTCACCCCGATACAACAGTAGACGCCATTGTTGTTCTAGCCGAACTCATTATCAATTTGCAGACAATCGTTTCACGTAATGTGGCCCCCACTGAACAAGCTGTCCTGACAATAGGTAAAGTCGTCGCAGGCGATACTTTTAACGTCATCAGTGATAGCGCTTATTGTACAGGTACAGTACGGACTTTTAATCCTGAAGTTAAGGCACTGATTAAGAAAGCGATGGACAGAGAGATTAAAGGCATTACTGCAGCTAAAGGAGCAACGTACACATTCAATTATATCGATGGCTATCCTGCTGTTATTAATGACACGCAATCTGTAGAAGTCATACAGCGTGCTGCACAACATGCAGGTATTGAATACAAAGAAACAGAGCAATTGATGATTGGTGAAGACTTTTCATACTACATACAGCATAAACCAGGTGCATTCTTCTTAACAGCAGCAGGAAATAAAGCAAAAGGGATAACTGCACCTCATCATCATCCACTCTTTGACTTTGATGAACAGGCAATGATTGATGCTGTAAAGTTATTCTTATGTATATTAAAAGAGGAGCATGTGTATGATAACCCTAGTCAATGAATACTATGATGAATTAGTAGCAATAAGAAGACATTTGCACATGCACCCGGAACTCTCTTTCCAAGAAGAAAAAACACCTAAGTATATCGCAGCATTTCTTGAGGAGCAAGGTATTACAGTAGAACGTAATGTCGGTGGTAGAGGCGTTGTCGGTCGGTTAATCAAAGATGAATCACTTCCGACGCTTGCGATACGTGCAGATTTTGATGCATTACCAATACAAGATGAGAAAGATGCACCTTATAAATCGCAAGTCCCTGGCGTGATGCATGCTTGTGGACATGATGCACACACAGCCATACTTATGATCACTGCAAAGATTCTTGCAAAGAACTTCGATAAAATAAACGGGAATCTTGTTTTTATACACCAGCATGCTGAAGAAGTAGACCCTGGTGGCGCGATACAAATGATTGCGGACAATTGTTTGAAAGGCGTAGATGCTATCATTGGTCAACACGTCTCCAGTGATCTAGAAGTAGGAAAATTAGGCTATAAATACGGCACTGCAACTGGCATACCTGATGATTTCTGGATTACAATAAACGGGAAAGGTGGACATGCTGCACATCCTGACACTACAATCGATCCTGTTGCTGCTACTATTAGACTCTGTAATGATCTTCAGTATATCGTTTCACGTAAAACAAGCGCTACTACACCTGCTGTCATATCCGTAACACAGCTACAAGCTGGAGACCAAAATAATGTCATCCCTGATAGTGCTAAAATAGCCGGTACGATAAGAACATTTAATCCGACGACACAAAGATTGATGATAGATGAATTAAAAAGATGTCTCGAAGGACTGGTTACTACGATGGGTATTACTTATGAACTTAAGTATAGTAAAGGCTATCCACCTGTAGTAAATACTATCAATGAGACTGACCTTATTGTTAATGCCGCGAGAAAGATAGAAGATATCGAGGAACTTGTCGAACTAAAACCTTCTCTTGGCGGAGAAGATTTCTCTTACTATTTACAACGTGTTCCGGGTTCTTTCTTCTATACAGGGACACGTAACGAAAACTTTAAAGCCGATTTCCCACATCATCACCCGAAATTTGATATTGATGAGACGGGCATGCTCAATGCCGTTAAAGTATTTTTACAAGCGACTGAAGACTTTTTCAACAAGGAGGATAAATAATGAGCTGGACAGATGAGGTCATTAACTATAGGGAAGAACTTATAGAAATTAGACGTTACTTACATAGGAATCCGGAACTCTCTTTTCAAGAAAAAAATACTTCTAAATTTATCGAAGATTATTTAACTGAACTTAATATTCCAATAGTAACAAATGTCGGAGGATATGGCCTATACGGTAAACTTTCAGGACAAGGCGATGGACCAACAGTATTACTCAGAGCAGACTTTGATGCATTACCAATTAATGATCAAAAAGATGTACCTTATCGCTCACGAGTGCAAGGCGTAATGCATGCATGTGGTCATGACGGGCATACTGCAATGTTACTGATTACTGCAAAAATTTTAAAGAAATATGAATCCGAAATTAAAGGGAATGTTATATTATGCTTCCAGCATGCTGAAGAAGTGCTGCCTGGCGGTGCAAAGTCCATGATTGAAGCTGGGATATTAGAAGGTGTAGACTTCGTGTTTGGTACACATTCATCTAGCAGTATGGAAACCGGTGACGTTGGCTTTATTACAGGACCGTCATACGGTCATGCAGATTCATTGAAGATTACTATACAAGGTAAAGGTGGACATGGTGCGACACCTCATGTAACACATGATTCTATAGTAGCAGCAAGCCACTTAATCTCTCAGCTTCAGACAATCATATCACGCAGCGTAGATCCTATAGAGACGGGCGTTGTAACCATTGGTGAGTTTAAAGGTGGAGATGCGTTTAATGTTATTGCAGATCGTGTTACATTAACAGGTACAGTACGCACATACAAAGAGGAGATCAAAAATGTAATTATTCAGCGATTGCATGAAATTTCCAATGGAATAGAAAAAAGCTTCAATGTAGAAATTAATCTTGAATACACCCACGGATATCCTGCACTTGTCAATAGCGAGAAAGAAACATTATGGCTCAAGAATATTGCTAAAAACATTTCATCCATCAATAATGTTGTTACTACCGCTCCTAGTTTAGGCGGTGAAGACTTCGCTTATTTCTTAAAAGAACGTCCGGGATGTTACTTTAATACTGGAGTAAAAAACACGGCAATACAAGCAGATTATCCTCATCATCATCCAAAGTTTGATATGGATGAAAATGGTCTGTTAAATGGTCCCAAAATATTCTTAGCACTCATACAAAAAATGAACGAACTAAAATAAAAAAAAGCTATGAGGCACGCCTCATAGCTTTTTCTATATCACAAAAAGTGATTATTATTTTTCGATTACAGATACAACGCCTGATCCTACAGTACGTCCACCTTCACGAATTGAGAAACGAGTTCCGTCTTCAATCGCGATTGGAGAAATTAATTCAACGTTCATTTCGATGTTATCTCCAGGCATTACCATTTCAGTACCTTCTGGTAAGTTAACTACACCAGTTACGTCAGTTGTACGGAAGTAGAACTGAGGGCGGTAGTTAGTGAAGAATGGAGTATGACGTCCACCCTCTTCTTTAGATAATACGTAAACTTCAGCTTTGAATTTAGTATGTGGAGTAATTGAACCTGGTTTAGCTAATACTTGTCCACGTTGTACGTCTTCACGAGAAACACCACGTAATAAAGCACCGATGTTATCTCCAGCTTCAGCGTAATCTAATAATTTACGGAACATTTCTACACCTGTAACTGTAGTTTTTGATGGCTCTTCAGTTAAACCAATGATTTCAACTTCTTCACCAACTTTAACTTGTCCACGCTCAACACGTCCAGTTGCAACTGTACCACGACCAGTGATTGAGAATACGTCCTCAACTGGCATCATGAATGGTTTGTCAGAATCACGTTCTGGAGTTGGGATGTACTCATCAACTGCGTCCATTAATTCCATGATTTTGTCTTCGTACTCTTCAACGCCTTCTAATGCTTTTAAAGCAGATCCAGCGATTACAGGTACATCGTCACCAGGGAAGTCATATTCAGATAATAAGTCACGAACTTCCATTTCAACTAATTCTAATAATTCTTCATCGTCAACCATGTCAACTTTGTTTAAGAATACTACTAATGCTGGTACACCAACGTTACGTGATAAAAGGATATGTTCACGAGTTTGTGGCATTGGACCATCAGCAGCAGATACTACTAAGATACCGCCGTCCATTTGAGCAGCACCAGTGATCATGTTTTTAACGTAGTCCGCGTGACCTGGGCAGTCAACGTGAGCATAGTGACGTTTGTCAGTTTCATACTCGATGTGTGAAGTATTGATTGTGATACCACGTTCTTTTTCTTCAGGTGCGTTATCGATTTGGTCGTAAGAACGAGCTTCTCCACCTAATTTTTTTGATAAAACAGTTGCGATAGCAGCTGTTAAAGTAGTTTTACCGTGGTCAACGTGACCGATTGTACCAATATTGGCATGTGTTTTCGAGCGATCAAATTTTTCTTTAGCCATTTTGAAATCTCTCCTTAGTTTTAAGTTAATAGTATTTATTACTCATGAGGGATTCTCACCCTCATGAGGGAATTCATAATTCATTTATAAAACATTTAGTGATAAATTGCAATATATTAAGCACGAATGCATAATAAATACAGATTATTCACCTTTGTTTTTCTTAATGATGTCTTCAGCAATTGATTTAGGCACTTCTTCATAGTGATCAAATACCATTGAGTAAGTACCGCGACCTTGCGTATTAGAACGTAAGTTAGTCGCGTAACCGAACATTTCTGCTAATGGTACGAATGCACGAACAACTTGAGCGTTACCACGAGCTTCCATACCTTCAACACGTCCACGACGGCTTGTTACGTCACCCATAATATCTCCCATGTATTCCTCAGGCATAACTATTTCTACCTTCATCATAGGTTCTAAAATTACAGGATCACATTTTTTAGCAGCTTCTTTAAGTGCTAATGAAGCAGCTACTTTGAAGGCCATCTCAGATGAATCGACATCATGGTAAGAACCATCGAATAATTTCGCTTTAACGTCGATTAATGGATAACCAGCTAATACACCGTTTTCCATAGAATCTCTAAGACCTGCTTCAACTGAAGGAATATATTCACGTGGAACTACCCCTCCGACGATAGCGTTTTCGAATACGAATCCGCCGCCAACTTCGTTTGGTGAGAATTCGATATGAACGTCACCATATTGTCCACGACCACCAGATTGACGTGAGAATTTACCTTGAACAGCTGCAGTTGTTTTGAACGTCTCACGGTAAGATACCATTGGCGCCCCAACTGTTGCTTCAACTTTAAATTCACGTTTCATACGGTCAACTAAGATATCTAAGTGTAACTCACCCATACCACCGATAATAACTTGTCCAGTTTCCGGATCAGTATGCGCGTGGAAAGTCGGATCCTCTTCTTGTAATTTTACAAGAGCGTTCGTCATTTTATCTTGGTCAGCTTTAGATTTAGGCTCAACAGATAAGTGAATAACTGGTTCCGGGAATTCCATAGATTCTAAGATTACTTGGTTCTTCTCGTCACATAAAGTGTCACCCGTTGTAGTATCTTTTAAACCTACTGCAGCAGCGATATCACCAGAGTAAACTGTTGAAATCTCTTCACGTGAGTTGGCATGCATTTGTAAAATACGTCCAACACGTTCACGTTTACCTTTAGTAGCATTTTGTACATAAGAACCTGAGTTTAATGTACCAGAATATACACGGAAGAATGTTAATTTACCAACGAATGGGTCTGTCATAACTTTAAACGCTAATGCAGCGAAAGGTGCTGAATCATCAGGTTTAGCTATGATTTCTTCATTTTCATCATCAGCAGCATGTCCAACAATTGGCTTAACATCTAATGGTGATGGTAAGTATTCAATTGCAGCATCAAGCATTAACTGAACACCTTTATTTTTGAATGCAGTACCAGCTAATACTGGATAGAATTCAACGTCACAAGTTGCTTGACGAATAGCAGATTTCAATTCTTCAACAGAAATCTCTTCGCCACCTAAGTACTTATCCATTAAATCTTCATTAACATCCGCTACTGCTTCAATTAGTTGTTCACGCATAGCTTCTGCATCTGCTAAATATTCTTCAGGAACATCTGATACTTCAATGTCAGTACCTAAATCATTTGTAAATGTGTGAAGCTTCATTTCAACTAAATCAACGATTGCATTGAATTGATCTTCAGCACCAATTGGCATTTGAATAGGATGTGCATTTGCTTGTAATCTGTCATGTAACGTGCCTACAGAGTAATTAAAATCCGCACCAGTTTTATCCATCTTATTGATGAATACGATACGAGGTACTCCATAAGTCGTTGCTTGACGCCATACAGTTTCAGTTTGTGGTTCAACACCTGATTGTGCATCAAGTACTGTAACCGCACCATCAAGTACACGTAATGAACGTTCAACTTCAACAGTGAAGTCTACGTGTCCAGGTGTATCGATGATGTTGATACGATGGCCATTCCACTGAGCTGTTGTAGCAGCTGAAGTGATTGTGATACCACGTTCTTGTTCTTGTTCCATCCAGTCCATTTGTGAAGCACCTTCATGTGTTTCACCAATTTTATGGATACGACCAGTATAATAAAGAATACGTTCAGTAGTCGTCGTTTTACCAGCATCGATGTGAGCCATGATACCGATATTACGCGTGTTCTTCAAAGAGAATTCTCTTGCCATGGGTATTCTTTCTCCTTCCAGGATTGGTTTATTTTATAGAAGTATAGCCTAACAGTCACATATAGACAGCAAGCTGCCATGTGCGACTGGAAAGGCTATAATTCATCTTACCAACGATAGTGAGCAAATGCTTTGTTTGCTTCTGCCATTTTATGAGTATCTTCACGCTTCTTAACAGCACCACCAGTGTTGTTAGCAGCATCTAAGATTTCATTAGCTAAACGCTCTTCCATAGTTTTCTCACCACGAAGACGTGAGTAGTTTACTAACCAACGTAAACCTAAAGTCGTACGACGCTCAGCGCGAACTTCTACAGGTACTTGGTAGTTAGAACCCCCAACACGACGAGCTTTAACTTCTAATACAGGCATAATATTGTTGATTGCTTCTTCGAAAACTTCCATTGCATCACGACCAGAACGTTCTTGAACTAAATCGAATGCATTGTATAAGATTTTTTGAGCAGTACCACGTTTTCCGTCAATCATAATTTTATTGATTAATTTAGTAACTAATTTAGAATTATGAATTGGATCTGGTAATACATCTCTTTTTGCAACAGGACCTTTACGAGGCATATTAATATCCTCCTTTCTTAAGTATATTTTTTTGATTGTTTTATGTCTATTAAGAAGGCATCATTTACACAAATGAAATACTGTTAATAGAATTTATCGTTTTTAATGCTTATTTTTTCTCTTTAGGTTTTTTAGCACCGTATAAAGAACGTCCTTGCATACGGCCGTCAACACCTGAAGTATCTAATGCTCCACGTACGATATGGTAACGTACCCCCGGTAAATCTTTTACACGACCTCCACGAATAAGTACTACACTATGTTCTTGTAAGTTATGTCCGATACCAGGAATATAAGCATTAACTTCGATATTATTTGATAAACGCACACGTGCATATTTACGTAACGCTGAGTTAGGTTTTTTAGGTGTCATAGTTCCTACACGAGTACAAACACCACGTTTTTGTGGAGATGCTAAATCTGTAGCTTTTTTCTTATGACTGTTATAACCTTTGTTTAATGCAGGCGCAGTTGATTTTTTAACTTTAGAAGTTCTTGGTTTTTTAACTAATTGGTTAATAGTTGGCATTCTAAATGTCCTCCTCTCTCTTCTTTAATTCCACACATCCAGGTGGTTCATTTTTAAGGTAAATAAAAATTTGTAAGAATACCGCCTTACAAAGCGGGTCTCAAGTGTGCAACGACTGTTGCCCGAACTTGAATTCCATATTGTTTGCCCAGCGTTTCTTTCGAATCACTGAATTCAATAGGTATTTCTTGCTGGTATGCTAGTAATAGCACATTAGTTAATAAGTGGATCTCGGTATTCTGTGCAATCACAATATGATCGACAGTTCCTTTCCTAAGTGACTTTAACGTCTCCTTAAGTCCCACAACATATTGACTAGAGTGCATAACTTTTTCATTAGACATCATTATCCTCCAAAGCTATAGAGCTACTCATCAACCTAAACAATATTATCATCTTTTAAGCCATACGTCAACTATATAAAAAATAACATTTAAACAAATCGTTTAAATGTTATTTAAGTGTTATAGGATCATTAACAATTCTTCTATAATCGATGGTGCCATAAGGATGTTCTTTCACGTTTTTCATAGTATCTAGAATTAATACTTCTCTTTTATGAGTAAATATCGGTATCATATATTCTATTTGCACAACTTTCTAAAATTCTATCCTTATTTTCATCAAACGACAAAAAAAGCGACAGATCTACATAATAATGTCGTCTTTTATAAGAATCTTGAGTTTTAATTAGCACTCTACATCACTTATTTTTTAGCATTATAGCATATTATTTAAAATTTGAGTAATTTTTTACTTCTCAAAAATATAAAAAAGACGAGACACGAATGTCTCGTCTTCTTTCACTTAATTATTAACAGTTGTTTCTTCAGTTTCTGGTACAACCTTATCATATTCAACGTCTCTGTAACGTCTCATACCTGTACCAGCTGGAATCAATTTACCGATAATAACGTTCTCTTTAAGTCCAAGTAAGTCATCTCGCTTACCTTTAATTGCTGCATCCGTTAACACACGTGTTGTTTCCTGGAATGAAGCTGCTGATAAGAAACTTTCTGTCTCAAGAGAAGCTTTCGTAATACCAAGTAATACTGGCTTCGCTGTTGCTGGGTGTTTTCTTTCTTTAAACACTTTTCTGTTTGCATCTGTAAATGTATGGATATCTACTAATGCACCAGGAAGTAATGAAGTGTCTCCTGCTTCGATGATACGTACTTTACGTAACATTTGACGTACCATTACTTCTACGTGTTTATCAGAAATTTCTACCCCTTGCATACGGTAAACTTTTTGTACTTCTTTTAGTAAGTAACTTTGTGTTGCATTTAAACCTGCGATTGCAAGTAACTCTTTAGGCTCAATTGAACCTTCAGTCATTACTTCACCACGCGCGATTTTCTGACCGATTTCAACTTTAAGTCTTGCGTTACCAGGCGCTAAGTACGTACGTACTTCATTTTCACCTTTAACTTTAATTTCTTGCATACGATCTTTTACGATATTAATATCGATGATTTCACCGTTAATTTCAGAAATTACAGCTTGACCTTTCGGATTACGCGCTTCGAATAACTCTTGAATACGCGGTAAACCTTGAGTGATATCGGCACCGGCTACCCCACCTGTATGGAACGTACGCATTGTAAGCTGTGTACCAGGTTCACCGATAGATTGTGCAGCAATTGTTCCAACTGCTTCACCAACTTCAACTTTTTCACCTGTTGCAAGGTTTTTACCGTAACATTTTTCACATACACCGTGACGTGTATTACAAGTAAATGCTGAACGGATATGCATTTCTTCAATGCCAGCATCAACAATTGATTTCGCAATTTCAGGTGTGATTAATTCGTTAGATTGGACTAATATTTCTTTTGTTTCTGGGTGTCTAACTGTCTCTCTTGAATAACGACCTTCAAGACGTTCAATAAATGGTTCAATAAGTTCTGAACCTTCACGAATCGCTGATACAAGTAATCCACGGTCTGTACCACAATCCGGTTCACGAACAATAACATCTTGTGCTACGTCAACAAGACGACGTGTTAAGTAACCAGAATCGGCTGTTTTAAGTGCTGTATCGGCAAGACCTTTACGGGCACCATGTGTCGAGATAAAGTATTCTAATACCGTTAAACCTTCACGGAATGATGATTTGATTGGTAACTCAATGATTCGTCCAGATGGGTTGGCCATCAGTCCACGCATACCTGCTAGCTGCGTAAAGTTAGATGCGTTACCACGGGCACCAGAATCACTCATCATGAAGATTGGGTTTAAGTCATCTAAAGAGTTCATTAACTTCGCTTGAATATCATCTTTTGCTTTTGTCCAGATTTCGATAACAGCTGCATAACGTTCACTCTCAGTAATTAAACCACGCGTGAATTGTTTTGTAACTCTATCTACTTTCTCTTCTGCAGCATCAATAATTTCCTGCTTATCTGGTAATACTACGATATCAGATACACCTACAGTAATACCTGCACGTGATGAATACTTAAATCCTAAGTCTTTCATTCTATCTAACATCATTGAAGTATCTGTTATATGGAACTTATTAAATACTTCTGCAATGATCTGACCTAAGAATTTCTTATTAAAAGGTCTAACAAGTGGTGTTTCATCCAATAATTTGAGAAGTCCTTCTTCAGTAATATCAGTTGCATTGATAAAGTATCTGTCTGGTGTTCTTGTTTCTAAGTTAGATAAAGTTGGTTCATTAATATATGGGAAAGATTCCGGCATAATTTCATTGAATATTACTTTACCAACAGATGTTAACAATAACTGTTTGTTTTGTTCGTCTGTAAATGTAGGATTATTAAATGACCCTGCATAAACGGCGATTCTTGAATGTAAATGAACATAACCATTCACATAAGCCATGATAACTTCATTTGCGTCTTTAAAGATTTTACCTTCACCAATAGAACCTACACGCTCTAATGTTAAGTAATAGTTTCCAAGTACCATATCCTGAGATGGTGTAACTACTGGCTTACCATCTTTCGGGTTTAAGATGTTTTGTGCTGCTAACATTAACATACGTGCTTCAGCTTGTGCTTCTTTTGATAAAGGTACGTGAACGGCCATTTGGTCACCATCGAAATCGGCATTGTAAGCAGTTGTTACAAGCGGGTGAAGACGAATTGCACGTCCTTCAACTAATGTTGGTTCAAACGCCTGGATACCTAAACGGTGAAGTGTTGGTGCACGGTTTAACAGTACTGGATGTTCACGAATAACATCTTCTAACACATCCCATACTTCTGCTTCCATGCGCTCAATTTTACCTTTAGCATTCTTAATGTTTGTAGCAATTTCACGTTCAACAAGCTCTTTCATAACAAATGGCTTAAATAATTCAAGTGCCATTTCTTTAGGAAGACCACATTGATACATCTTTAAGTTAGGTCCTACTACGATAACCGAACGACCAGAGTAGTCTACACGTTTACCAAGTAAGTTTTGACGGAAACGACCTTGTTTCCCCTTAAGCATATGTGACAAAGATTTTAATGGGCGGTTACCTGGTCCAGTAACCGGACGGCCACGACGACCATTATCGATTAACGCATCAACTGCTTCTTGTAACATACGTTTTTCGTTTTGAACGATGATGCCAGGAGCACCTAAATCTAATAAACGTTTTAAACGGTTGTTACGGTTAATGACACGACGATATAAATCGTTCAAGTCACTTGTCGCAAAACGTCCACCATCTAATTGAACCATCGGACGAATTTCAGGTGGGATAATCGGCAGTACATCTAAAATCATCCATGAAGGATCATTTCCTGAGTTACGGAATGATTCTACTACTTCAAGACGTTTAATTGCACGTGTTAAACGTTGACCAGTTGCAGATTCTAGTTCTTCACGTAATGAACGCAACTCTTGATCTAAATCGATATCAAGAAGTAAATCTTTAATCGCTTCAGCACCCATTTTTGCAGTAAATTGACCTGGGAATTTATCATAGTATTCACGATATTCTCTTTCAGATAATAACGTTTTCTTCTCTAGACCCGTTGGCCCTGGATTAATTACCGCATAAGAAGCAAAGTAGATGACTTCTTCTAAAGAACGTGGTGACATGTCTAGTAATAATCCCATACGTGATGGAATGCCTTTAAAGTACCAGATATGTGATACTGGTGCTGCAAGTTCAATGTGACCCATACGTTCGCGACGTACTTTTGATTTTGTTACTTCAACGCCACAACGGTCACAGACCATACCTTTGTAACGTACACGTTTATATTTTCCACAGCTACATTCCCAGTCTTTTGTCGGACCAAAAATCTTCTCACAGAATAAACCATCTCTTTCAGGTTTTAATGTACGGTAGTTAATTGTTTCTGGCTTTTTTACTTCACCGAAACTCCAAGAACGGATTTTTTCAGGTGAAGCGAGACCTATCTTCATGTAATGAAAGTTATTTACATCAATCAAAGCCCTACCTCCTTAGTATATTAAAAATTTTTCTATATCATAATGAAATTTAGAGATGATTCAGCCTCGGCCGAATCATCGGTTAATTCTTCCGAGACAGTGATTATTCAGTGATCTCAGCTTCTGGCATCGGCGCTTTAGCAATATTAATCTTAGAATCAACGAAATCGTCATCTTCTAAATCACGCATTTCAATTTCTTCATCTTTATTATCCATTACTTTAACGTCTAAACCTAAACTTTGTAACTCTTTCATAAGTACACGGAATGATTCTGGAACACCTGGACGTGGAATGTTTTCACCTTTAACAATTGCTTCATAAGTTTTAACACGCCCTACAGTATCATCTGATTTGTACGTTAAGATTTCTTGTAAAGTATACGCCGCACCGTAAGCTTCAAGTGCCCATACTTCCATCTCACCAAAACGTTGTCCACCAAATTGCGCTTTACCACCAAGTGGTTGTTGTGTAACAAGTGAGTAAGGTCCAGTTGAACGTGCATGTAACTTATCATCAACCATGTGGGCTAATTTAAGCATGTACATTACACCAACTGATACACGGTTATCGAATGGTTCACCAGTACGTCCATCATAAAGTACTGTTTTACCGTCACGTGCCATACCAGCTTCTTCGATTGTTGACCAAACATCTTCATCGTTCGCTCCATCAAATACTGGAGACGCAACATGCAGACCTAAGTTTTTAGCAGCCATACCTAAGTGTAACTCTAATACTTGTCCGATATTCATACGAGAAGGTACCCCAAGTGGGTTTAACATGATGTCGATTGGTGTGCCGTCAGGCATAAATGGCATATCTTCTTCTGGTAAGATACGTGAGATAACCCCTTTATTTCCGTGACGTCCACACATTTTATCCCCAACGTGAATTTTACGTTTTTGAACGATGTAAACACGTACTAATTGGTTAACACCTGGTGGTAACTCGTCGCCATCTTCACGATTGAAGACTTTAACGTCTAATACGATACCATCAGCACCGTGTGGTACACGTAATGAAGTATCACGTACTTCACGCGCTTTTTCACCGAAGATTGCATGTAATAAACGTTCTTCAGCCGTTAATTCAGTAACCCCTTTAGGCGTTACTTTACCAACTAAGATGTCACCATCACGTACTTCAGCTCCAACGAAAATGATACCACGATCATCTAAGTTTTTCAGTGCATTATCTGAAACGTTCGGAATGTCACGTGTGATTTCTTCAGGTCCAAGCTTCGTATCACGCGCTTCTGATTCATATTCTTCAATATGGATAGAAGTATATACGTCGTCTTTCACAAGACGTTCGCTCATGATTACAGCATCCTCATAGTTATAACCATCCCAAGTCATAAATCCAACAACTACGTTACGTCCAAGTGCCATCTCACCAAGTTCCATAGAAGGACCATCTGCTAAGATTTCACCTTTCGTTACGATGTCACCAGCTTCAACGATTGGACGTTGGTTGTAACAAGTACCAGAGTTTGAACGTGCGAATTTCGCTAATTTGTATACATCTAAATCTGTTTCGATTTCTTTTCCGCCTTCTTCAACAATACGGCGAACTTTAATTTGACGTGCTTCTACGTGTTCCACACGACCTTTATATTTCGAAACTACTGCAGCTCCAGAGTCACGCGCAGCTACGTGTTCCATACCCGTACCAACAAATGGCGCTTCTGGATTCATTAAAGGTACTGCTTGACGTTGCATGTTCGCACCCATTAATGCACGGTTCGAGTCATCGTTTTCTAAGAATGGGATACATGCAGTCGCTGCAGAAACAACCTGTTTCGGCGATACATCCATGTAATCCATACGTTCACGTGCCATGACTGTGTTATCTCCACGGAAACGACATACAACTTCATCATCTAAGAACTTACCATTGTCATCTAAACGCGCATTCGCCTGAGCAACTACGTAAGCATCTTCTTCATCTGCTGTTAAGTAGTCAATTTGGCTTGTTACTGTATTGGTCTCGATATCAACTTTTCTATATGGTGTTTCAATGAAACCAAATTCATTTACGCGCGCATAACTTGAAAGTGAGTTGATTAACCCGATGTTTGGGCCCTCAGGTGTTTCAATCGGACACATACGGCCATAGTGAGAATAGTGAACGTCACGTACTTCCATACCAGCACGTTCTCTTGTTAAACCACCAGGTCCTAATGCAGATAAACGACGTTTATGTGTAAGCTCGGCTAATGGATTTGCCTGGTCCATGAACTGAGATAATTGAGAGCTACCAAAGAATTCTTTGATAGATGCAATTACAGGGCGGATGTTGATTAATTGTTGTGGTGTTACAGATTCAGTATCTTGCAAACTCATACGTTCGCGCACAACACGCTCCATACGACTTAACCCAATACGGAATTGATTTTGTAGCAATTCACCTACCGAACGTAAACGACGGTTACCTAAGTGGTCAATATCATCCGTAAATCCAACACCTGCTAGTAAGTTAAAGAAGTAACTTACAGAAGATAAGATATCTGCTGGGGTAATACATTTCACCTCATCATCTGGGAAAGCATTACCAATAATTGTCGTTGTACGTTTCTCTTCATCTCCAGGAACGTAAACTTTAACGGACTGAATTTCAATCGGTTCATCTAATAAGCCATTATCTAAATCATAAACTTTTTGGTTTGCATTGCTTTCTAGCACATCCATAATTTGATCTAAATTACGACGGTCTAATAGTGTACCTTCTTCAGCTACGATTTCACCTGTCTCAGTATTCACAATCGGCTCAGCTAACACTTGGTTAAATAGACGATGTTTTAAATGTAATTTTTTGTTCATTTTATAACGCCCAACGCTTGCTAAGTCATAGCGTTTTGGATCAAAGAAGCGAGAGTATAATAAACTCTTAGCATTCTCAACTGTCGGTGGTTCACCTGGACGTAAGCGTTCATAAATTTCAAGCAATGCAGCTTCTGTTGATTCAGTGTTATCTTTATCTAATGCGTTACGCAAATATTCATTATCACCTAATAGGTCAATAATTTCTTGATCCGTACTAAATCCTAACGCACGGAGCAACACCGTAATTGGAAGTTTACGTGTACGATCAATACGTACAAATACAACATCCTTCGCATCAGTTTCATATTCAAGCCATGCACCACGGTTAGGGATTACAGTCGCACCGAAGCTGACTTTACCGTTTTTGTCTACTTTGTCATTGAAATAAACTGACGGTGAACGAACAAGCTGAGACACGATAACACGTTCGGCACCGTTAATAACGAACGTACCTGTATCAGTCATTAATGGGAAATCACCCATAAATACTTCTTGTTCTTTCACTTCACCTGTTTCTTTGATGATTAAACGAACCTTAACACGAAGTGGTGCAGCATAAGTTGCATCACGGTTTTTCGATTCATCTAAATCGTACTTTGGTTCACCTAATTTGTAATCTACAAACTCTAATGATAAGTTACCTGTGAAGTCTTCAATCGGAGAAATGTCTTTAAACATTTCGATTAAACCTTCTTTTAGGAACCAATCATAAGATTTCGTTTGAATCTCGATTAAGTTAGGTAGTTCTAGAATTTCGGAAATTCTCGCATAACTTCTACGTTTACGATGTCTTCCGTATTGGATAAGTTGACCTGTCAACAGATTCACCCCTCAAAAAATTGTGGTGCACACTTATTCATATAGCGTTGTTAAGACAAAAAGAAAACGGAAATCAGATCATTCCATTTTCATTTTCTTTTGCTCATCCGACATCTATAAAAGATAGAAAAGTGCACACTTATTCATTTAAAATTTTACATTCTATTACTATAACAGACAGATTGTATAAGGTCAACCTTTTACACTCTTTAATATATAGTAGCCTTTATCTTTCTTAAGCACTGTGACATTACCAAAAACCTCATCCATCTTTTTCCTCGCTGATGGCATCCCTTGTTTCTTTTGTATTACAACATATAGTGCACCTCGATGTTCTAATATGTTATAACTATCTGAAAGAATGCGATGTACAACATCTTTACCCGCACGAATAGGCGGGTTTGTAATAACTGCATCAAACTGTTCAGTTACTTCATTTAAACCATCGCTTTTATAAATCATGGCGTTATTAATTTTGTTTGTCACGGCGTTTCTTTCTGATAAAGCTAACGCACGCGTATTCACATCCACCATATGTACTGTTGATTCTGGGAAATGATTTGCTACCATCAATCCCATCGTACCGTATCCACATCCTACATCTAAAATACGTTCAGGTTGTGCATCATCCAAAAATGTTTGTACAAGTAATTTTGATCCGAAATCGACGCCGCCTTTAGAAAACACACCGGCATCGGTCGTAAGTTTTAAGCTATGACTCCCCATATTAAAATCGATTGTACTTTCATGACTTGCTACCGTTTGTTCTTCACTATAATAATGACTCACTCTGACACCTCACTTATTTCAACTCAGCGCAATGCGCGCTCAGTTGAAATTATACTAATATAAAGCAAGAAAAACCCGTTATATACATAACGGGTTTTAAACAAAAGAGAAATTATTTAACTTCTACAGTTGCTCCAGCTTCTTCTAATTTAGCTTTTAATTCTTCAGCTTCGTCTTTAGAAACAGCTTCTTTAACAACTTTAGGAGCGTTGTCAACTAAGTCTTTAGCGTCTTTTAATCCTAAACCAGTTGCTTCTTTAACAGCTTTAACAACTTTGATTTTTGAAGAACCAGCAGATACTAATTCTACGTCAAATTCAGTTTTCTCAGCAGCAGCACCTTCGCCACCAGCAGCACCAGCTACAGCTACAGGAGCAGCAGCAGTTACACCAAATTCTTCTTCGATTGCTTTAACTAAATCGTTTAATTCTAAAACTGACATTTCTTTAATCATTTCGATAATTTTTTCGTTAGACATGTTTTATTCCTCCATTTAAATTTTAATTAGTTTTTATGAAACTTGTTTTAAGAGCTTACGCTTCTTCAGCAGCAGTTTCTTCTCCGCCTTGTTGCTCTCCAACCGCTTTAACTGCATATGCGAAGTTGCGGATTGGTGCTTGTAATACTGAAAGAACCATAGAAATAAGTCCTTCTTTTGATGGTAAAGATGCAATAGCTTTAACATCTTCAGCAGACGTTACAGTTCCTTCGATGATACCAGCTTTAATATCTAACGCTTCGTTTTCTTTAGCGAAATCAGCGATAATTTTAGCTGGAGCAACAACTTCCTCAGTTGAGAATGCGATAGCGTTTGGACCTGTTAAGAATTCATCAATTCCTTCAATTCCAGCAGCAACAGCAGAACGACGAACTAAAGTGTTTTTATATACTTTGAATTCCACGCCAGCTTCACGAAGTTGTTTACGTAGTTCTGTTACTTGCGCAACTGTTAAACCACGGTAGTCAACGATGATTGTTGATACTGAATTTTTTAACTGTTCAGTAATCACGTCAGCTTTTTGTTGTTTGATTTCGATCGCTTTTGTACTCATTGTGACACCTCCATTAAGATTTTCGTGCTTTTCTAATAAGAGTATTAAAAAAGCACTTTTCACCCATGGCAAAAAGTGCTTGAAATGTTCAAGTCAAATTTCACCTCGGTAGGATTATTAAGCTTAACGCCCCTACTGTCTTAGGTTATTTATAAAATACAAATTACACTATATCGTGAAACTTGAATCTTGTCAATTGTTTTTAAAAATTAGTTTCTTACTTCTGATGGGTCGATTTTAATACCAGGGCCCATAGTTGTTGTTACAGCAACTGTTTTGAAGTAAGTACCTTTAGATGAAGCTGGTTTAGCTTTAGCTAAAACATCTTTAAGTGTGTTAAAGTTTTCAACTAATTTATCAGCATCAAATGATACTTTACCGATTGCAGCATGAACGATACCAGATTTCTCAGCACGGTATTCTACTTTACCAGCTTTGATTTCTTGAACCGCTTTCGTTACATCCATAGTAACTGTTCCAGTTTTAGGGTTTGGCATTAAACCTTTAGGTCCAAGTACACGACCAAGTTTACCAACTTCTCCCATCATATCTGGAGTTGCAACGATAACATCAAAATCGAACCATCCTTGGTTAATTTTATTGATGTATTCTGAATCACCAACGAAGTCAGCACCTGCTGCTTCAGCTTCTTTTAATTTTTCACCTTTAGCAAATACTAATACACGTTGAGTTTTACCAGTACCATTTGGAAGTACTACAGCCCCACGGATTTGCTGATCGTTTTTACGCACGTCAATTCCTAGACGGAATGCAACTTCAACAGATGCATCAAAGTTAACAGTGCTCGTTTCTTTCGCAAGTTTGATTGCTTCTTCTACAGAGTAGAATTTTGTGCTATCAACTTTTTGAGCGGCTTCTTGATATTTTTTACCTTTTTTAGCCATTGTTCATTTCCTCCTTATAGTGGTTTTAGCGGAATTTCCTCCCACGGGCATTGCTATATACAATGCAAGAGCAGACGAGTTAACGTCTGCTTAAATCTTGATTCTATTATTTAATTTCTACACCCATACTACGAGCAGTACCAGCAACAATTCTCATTGCCGCTTCTACGCTTGCTGCATTTAAATCTTCCATTTTAGCTTCAGCGATTTCACGTACTTGATCTTCAGTTACTGTAGCAACTTTATTTTTGTTAGGTTCACCAGAACCTTTCTCAATTTTAGCTGCTTTCTTAAGTAATACTGCTGCAGGTGGTGTTTTAGTGATAAATGTAAATGAACGGTCTTCAAATACAGAAATTTCAACCGGAATAATTAAACCTGCTTGTTCTTGTGTACGTGCGTTAAATTCCTTACAGAATCCCATAATGTTTACACCCGCTTGACCTAATGCTGGTCCAACTGGTGGTGCTGGATTTGCTTTCCCCGCAGGGATTTGTAATTTAACAACTTTGATTACTTTTTTAGCCACGATGTGCACCTCCTTGATATCGTGATGTGGTCACAGGGTATGATATTTACCCTCCCACTCATATACGTGCATTTGCACGACTATAAAATATTACCACTTTAAACCCATTTTGGCAAGTGAAAATTTACAATTATTTATAAAATGAATATTATAATTTTTCAATCTGGTCAAATTCAACTTCAACAGGTGTTTCTCGTCCAAACATATCAACGAGCACTGTTAATTTATATTTCTCTGCATCGATTTCTTTTACTTCACCAACCTGATTCGTGAACGGTCCACTTGTAACACGCACTTGTTCACCAAGTTCAATCTCAACATCGATTGTCTTTTCATTCATACCCATAGATTTCAAGATAAATCTTGCTTCTTCAGGTAATAATGGATTTGGTTTAGATCCAGCGCCAGCCGAACCTACAAACCCAGTAACTCCTGGAGTATTACGTACGACATACCACGATTCATCTGTCATCACAAGTTCTACAAGGACATATCCAGGGAACGTCTTTTTGAGACTCGTTTTCTTTTTCCCGTCTTTAATCGTTGTTTCTTCCTCTTCAGGAATTACTACACGAAAAATTTGATCCTGCATGTTCATTGATTCAAGACGTTTTTCTAAATTGTCTTTTACTTTATTTTCATATCCTGAGTATGTATGAACCGCATACCAGTGTTTTTTACTTTCCTCAGACATTTAATATGCCTCCTTATTTAATTAATCGAATTAATTCCGTAATCCCCATATCGATAAGGAAAAAGAAAATGATAAAGAAGATAACTGTCGCTACAACAATTGATGTGTCTCTTACAACTTCTTGTCCCGTAGGCCAAGTCGTCTTTTTCATCTCAGAAACTACACCTTGAAAAAAGTTTTCTTTATTTTCCATTTGGTCTTGCCTCCAATTTTATTGAATGATAAAAAATATACCGAACGTGAACATCCGATATATTTTTATTTATATTCACTTATTATACTATGCATCGTTTTGTTATAATCCTAGTTAAATATACAAATTATCTTAAACTTTGTCAAACGTCTCCATCATCCAGTAAATGTTTTCTGATTTTACGTCTTAGTCTTACAATTGCATTTTGAATCGTCTTTATGGACTCATCTTCTAATAGTGCCATCGCTTTGACGGATAACCCATCTTGTACATAGTCTAAAACTTTACTTTCAAGCAGACTGAGTTTTAAGTTTGCTGGCGTAAGTGCGTCCGTCAATGCATAATACTCGCTCATAACTTCTGGCCTTAATGCATTGACATCGACAATATGTTCAGCAACCGGGCGATCATAACGGTCCACCATATCAATACTGATTTCTTCTACATCACGTGAACCTTTATTTTGTTTCATCATATTTAATAGCGCGAATTTCAGCATATGATAGTAATAGCGTTCGAAAGAATCATTGCGCTCTTTTTTATAGTTCAGTGCAGTTTCATACAATGTTATTAAACATTGCTGATAGACTATAGCACGTTCAATGTAGTAATACTTTCTAATATAAACTTCCATTCCATTTTGCATACGCACAACTAAAGTATCAAAGCAATCCAGATTTCCATTTTGTATTTCATACACAATTTCCTCTAAAGTCATTACAACGTAAGGAGAAGATTTTTCACATAGTGTTAAGTATGTTATAAGCATGACGGCCCTCTAGTTTTTAACTATAGCGTAAATTGTTTTAAAGATTATTACAAACAATAGTTTTTACTCAAAAAATTATTGTTTTCCTCTTCGTATACGTTCTAACTTTTGCAAAGTTTCTTTATCTAGCACGATTCTAGTTCTTGGTTTCACTTCATGCATCTGCTTCATATCTTTTTCAACGATCATTTTTTCTTCTTCAAGATTTGTAATAAATTCACGTGATGGTATGCGTAGTGCACCACTGCCAAAGATTGCATGCTGTTCTGACATATCACTTGTTACGACTTTAATGGTCGTAATATGTTTTTTGTACAACTCAAAAGTTAAACGCTCAATCACTGCATCCGCGGTTTCATTCTCTTTAGAATAAATCACACGGATACCATGGAATAATTCTTCTTGTTCATGAGATTTTACATCATACGCATCGAAGACCACAATGACATCATCTTGAATCCTGGCATTATAATTCGCAAGTTCCAGTAATAAATTCACACGTGCTTCTTCTAGTGAATCCATAGCAATAGCAGATAGATGACGACTTTGCCCTATTACGTTATAGCCGTCTATAATTGTATAAAATTCTTTCATCAGTCTACTGGGTTCCTTTTACGATACACTTCGTACATCAGCAAACTTGCCGCAACAGAAGCATTTAAACTGTTAACATGACCAACCATCGGCAAATGAACCAAGAAGTCGCATTTCTCTTTCACTAGTCGGCTCATTCCTTCGCCTTCTGAGCCAATAACGATTGCCAAATCCATATCAGCATTCATTTTACGATAGTCTACTGATTGCTTGGCGTCCGTTCCCGCTATCCAGTAACCCGCATCCTTTAACTTATCTATCGCCTGATTAATATTATTCACTCGCATTACTGGCACATGCTCCACTGCACCTGTAGAAGCTTTGACAACCGTTTGATTCAGACTTACAGAACGGCGCTTTGGTATCATGATACCATCTATACCAATAGCATCGGCAGTTCTAATAATTGAACCTAAGTTGTGTGGGTCCTCCAGTCCATCTAATATCATAATTGTATTTAACTTATCAGACGCTTTATTGCTCAGAAAATCTTCCAGTTCCGTATACTCATAAGGAGATATCATTGCCAGTACCCCTTGATGCGGAACATCTGATAAATAATCCAGTTTTGATTTAGGAACTGTTTGAACGACAATCTTTTTTTCTTTACACAGATTCAAAAGACTGCTGATTTGAGACTTATTAATACCTTCTTGAATTAATACTTTATTGATTTCATGGTCTGAAGTTACAGCGCTTTTTACAGCATGCCTGCCTACGATTATTTCATCAGTTGCTTTCATCTTTACCCCTCTTTTCACACAGTGATATGATTTCATTGAGCAGTGCATCGAGCCTTTCATTATCTTCATTCAAATGCAAGTACCCGATAACCGCTTCTAATCCCGTACTTTTTTTGTAAGTTACGACGTCTGTATTTTTTGCTTTTGTATGGCTCTTAGCGTTACGTCCACGCATTAATATGTCCATTTCTTCCGTTGTAAAAAAGTTGTCTTCAACAAGTGAATCAAATGTCTGAGACTGACTCTTAGCAGAAACGAAGAATGTCGCATATCGATGCAGTTCATTGGGTTTACGATTTTTTTCGCGCACAATGTAATTGCGTATATATAAATCTAGAACTGCATCGCCTAAATATGCAAGCGTCAACGGATTATATAAACTTGCCTGATTAACCACGTTTGTACCTCACACCTTGCGCTGTATCTTCAAGAATAATATTTTGCTCTTTTAATGCATCACGAATCTCATCTGCACGTTTAAAGTCTTTATTCTTTCTCGCCTCTTGACGCTCTTCAATTAATCGTTCAACCTCTTCATCTAGCAATGTATCACTTGTATTCAGTTTCACACCTAGGACTTCACTAAAAATTTCAAACACTTCGATAAATCGATTAATGACTTTTAAATCTGTAGATGAATTCTGATTATATATATTTGCCTGTTTCGCAAGTTCATACCATGCAGTAATCGCATTAGCAGTATTGAAATCATCATCCATGGCAGTTTCAAATTGTTTCAATATGTTATCAATCACAAGGATTGTTTCAGCATGATCTACAACATCCACCGATATTGCCTGACGTTCTTTCATCGCCTGGTACGCATTTTGAATACGCTCAAGCCCTGCTTTAGCGCTAGCAACAAGCTCCATATTATAGTTGATAGGATTTCTGTAGTGGACACTGATCATAAAGAAACGTAATACATTCGGATCAATTTCTTTAATAATGTCATGTACAAGAATGAAGTTTCCTAAAGATTTACTCATCTTCTCATTGTCTATATTAATAAATCCATTGTGTAGCCAATAATTAGCAAAAGTCGTGTCGTTGTGCGCTTCTGATTGTGCAATTTCATTTTCATGATGCGGGAATGTTAAATCACTTCCTCCAGCATGGATATCGATAGAATCTCCTAAATGCTTCTTTGCCATTACAGAACACTCAATATGCCACCCCGGTCGTCCTTCTCCCCAAGGCGACTGCCAGCTGATTTCTCCCGGCTTTGCTGTTTTCCATAATGCAAAGTCAAGCGCATCATCTTTAAGTTCTCCAGTCTGGATACGTGCACCTATTTTAAGTTCATCGATTGACTGGTGGCTAAGCTTACCATAACCATCGAACTTACGTGTTCTAAAATAAACATCGCCACCACTTTCATAAGCGTAGCCTTTCTTAATTAATTCATCGATAAATTCAATAATGTCCTCCATATGATCCATTACACGAGGGTGGTGTGTTGCAGTCTTACAGTTTAAAGCATGTGTGTCCTCAAAGTATGCTTCAATAAAACGGTCTGCTATCTCTGGCACCGTCTCTCCAAGTTCATTTGCCGCTTTAATCAGCTTATCGTCTACATCGGTGAAGTTAGAGACATAATCAACCTCATATCCTCGATATTCAAAATAACGACGTACCACATCAAAACTGATAGCCGGACGGGCATTTCCGATATGAATATAATTGTAGACAGTCGGTCCACACACATACATTTTTACTCTTCCTTCTTCAATGGGTACAAACTTCTCTTTACTTCGAGTCAATGTATTATATAACGTAATCATCCTGAATCTCTCCATTTCTTGACGCCTCTATATGACGTTCTAGTTCTTTTAATTTTTCATATACCGGGTCGGGCAAATTCGTATGTTCAAACGACTTACCGACCTTTACCTTGACCCCATTTTGTCTTACAATACGTCCCGGTATTCCTACGACAGTAGAATAATCGGGAACACATTTCAGAACAACAGAATTCGCTCCAATATTTACATTATTCCCAATCTGTATATTTCCCAGCACCTTAGCCCCAGCTGCAATTAATACGTTATCTCCTATATCAGGATGACGTTTTCCGCGTTCTTTACCCGTACCACCAAGCGTTACTCCTTGATAGATTGTAACGTTATCTCCAATCGTACACGTTTCACCAATGACAATACCCATACCATGGTCAATAAATAAACGCCTTCCTATCTTTGCACCTGGATGGATCTCAATTCCAGAGAAGAATCTTGAAATCTGACTGATACTTCGTGCAATGAAGTACATTCTACGCTTGAAGAACCAATGGGCAATTAAATGCCACCACACTGCGTGTAATCCCGAATATGTCAAAAATACCTCAATACTACTTCTCGCTGCCGGATCCTGTTCAAAGACCATTGCAATATCATCTTTAATACGTTTAAACAACGGCATCCTCCCCTCTAAATAAAAAGAAGCACCTCTTATTACAGAGGTGCTTCAGCACGGTTCCACTCTTATTAATAGATAGCATCTATTCACTCGTATTATATTCAATTTCATACATGAGGTGCATTCAGTCATCTATTTATCGTATTCTTCCACCAGCCGAATACTCTCTAAAAGATAAATTGAAGACTTACTTAGTCTCATACCTTGATTATAAAGGATAGCGATAATTTTTCAACGATTTTATTTCACGTACTTTTGAACACGTGCAATAACTTTTTCTTTACCAAGTAATTCTAATGTATTTGGTAGCTCTGGACCATGCATTTGTCCTGTTGTCATAACACGAATCGGCATAAATAAATTTTTCCCTTTGATACCTGTTTCTTTCTGTACAGATTTAATTGCCCCTTTAATACTTGGCGCATCAAATGTTTCTAATGCTTCTAACTGACCAATTAAACTTTGAGCAAGTTCAGGGACCTGTTCTCCATTTACGACCTCAGACTCTGCTTCTCCAAGTTCAATTTCATCACGGAAGAATAACTCACTTAGTTCAACAATTTCACCGGCGTAACTCATCTGCTCCTGATATAATCCAACTAAAGCTTTTGCCCAAGCAAGCTCTTCATCTGTCGGTTGTTCAGAAACAAGTTCAGCTTTTTTCATATGTGGTAACGTCATTTCAAATACAGTATCTAAATCTTTCGTTTTCATATACTGATTGTTGATCCACGCTAGTTTTTGTTTATCAAAGAATGCTGGTGATTTGCTTAGACGTTTCTCGTCAAACATTTCAATGAATTGTTCTTTTGTAAAGATTTCCTCTTCACCTTCAGGAGACCAGCCAAGCAGTCCAATAAAATTAAATAACGCTTCTGGTAAGTATCCAAGATCGTGGTATTGTTCAATAAACTGAATGATTGAACCGTCACGTTTAGACAATTTCTTACGGTCTTCGTTCACGATTAACGTCATATGACCAAACGTCGGGATTTCATATCCTAGCGCTTCATAGACCATCATTTGTTTTGGCGTGTTTGAAATATGGTCGTCACCGCGAATGACATGAGTAATCTCCATAAAGTGATCATCGATTGCTACTGCAAAGTTATACGTTGGGATACCATCCTTCTTAACAATAACCCAGTCACCGATACCGTTAGAATCAAATGAAACTTCTCCTTTAACCATATCATTAAACGTGTATACCTTATCTTTCGGCACACGGATACGAATTGCAGGTTGTCTACCTTCAGCGATCAGTGCTGCTTCTTCTTCTTTCGTTAAATGCGCATGCTTACCACCATATCTTGGCATTTCTCCACGCGCAAGTTGTGCCTCGCGTTCTGCTTCTAATTCTTCGGCAGTCATATAGCAGCGATAAGCTTTGTCTTCAGCTAATAATTTCTCGATAATTGGATTATAAATATCAGCACGCTCAGATTGACGATAAGGACCAAATCCTCCATCTTTATCAATTGATTCATCCCAGTCCATTCCTAACCATTGTAAGAACTTTAACTGGCTCGCTTCTCCACCTTCTACGTTACGCGCAGTATCTGTATCTTCAATTCGGATAATAAAATCTCCACCGTTATGTCTGGCAAATAAATAGTTAAATAATGCCGTACGCGCATTTCCAATATGTAAGAACCCCGTTGGACTTGGTGCATATCTTACTCTTACTTTACTCATCTTGTTCACTCCATTAATTAGTTTGTTTTTAATAATAATACCACAGCTTGTGCCTGTATACCTTCTTGTCGTCCTAAATAACCCATCTTCTCGTTCGTTGTCGCTTTGACGTTCACGTTGAAAATGTCTGTATTTAAGACATTCGCAATCGACTCTCGCATAGCATCGATATGCGGACGGAATTTCGGTTTTTCTGCAATAATTGTCGCATCTAAATTGCCTATTTCATATCCTAACTTAAGAACATGCTGGTACGCCTCTTTTAATAAAATCTTAGAATCCGCACCTTTGTACTTCGGATCATCATCCGGAAAAAATTTGCCGATGTCACCAAGAGAGACAGCACCTAAAATTGCATCTGTAATCGCATGGAGTAATACGTCGGCATCACTATGTCCAAGTAATCCTTTATCGTGTCCCAGTTCGATGCCGCCGATGATTAAAGGTCGACCTTCGACTAATTGGTGTACATCATATCCATATCCAATTCTCATCAAATCCCTCTTTTCTTCAGTATTGCTTCCGCAAAGAACATATCTTCCGGCGTTGTAATCTTAATATTATCATAATCACTTTCAACGATGTTAACTGGGTACAGCCGTTCAACAAGCGACGCATCGTCAGTACCTAAAAAGTCATCTTCATCTGCTTTATTATATGCTTCAAGTAATAAATGATAGCTAAATGCTTGTGGTGTTTGAATCTGCCAAAGTTCTTCTCTATTTAACGTTTCTTCTACCTGGAAATCAATCACACGCTTAACCGTATCTTTCACTTTAACAGCCGCAACAACGCTTTTATATTGTTGTACTTTTGTATATAACTTATACAATGTTTCTGGTGTAACAAAAGGTCTTGCCGCATCATGTATAAACACATAATCGCATGGCTGAATTGCTTTGAGCACATTATAGATGCTATATTGTCTTTCACTACCGCCTACAGTCACTACTTCTATTTTGTTATAAGCTTTAGACATTGCTTTAAGCATTTCCAATTCATCTTTTTGTGCTGCTAAATGAATGGCACGGCAATTATCATCACTCTGAAACGTTTCAAGTGTGTGTTCAAGAATCGATTTACTTTGCAGCTGTAGCAGAACCTTGTTTTTATCCGCCTGCATTCTTTTGCCCATACCGGCTGCGGGAATAATTACATCATACATATTAGTCATTCACTTTCTTCGTAAAAATAATTCGACCTGAAGATGTCTGCAATATGGATTGCACTTCCACTTGAATTTGTTTGTTGATATACTTCTTACCGTGTTCTACAACAACCATCGTACCATCTTCCATGTAGCCTACACCTTGATCTTCTTCTTTTCCTGATTTAGTGACATTTAATAACATCTTATCTCCTTGAGCGACAACAGGTTTAATTGCTTCTGACAGATCATTTACATTCAGCACTTGGATACCTTGCACTTGGCAGACTTTATTCAAATTGAAATCTGTAGTGATCACACTCGCCTTCATGTCTTTCGCCATCGTAACAAGCAACTGGTCCACTTCTTTAATGTTCTTATTCCCTGGAATAATATTCAAAGGATGTCCTGTCTCTTGCAGTTCACTTAATATATCTAACCCACGTTGCCCCTTATCTCTCTTTATTCCATCTGTCGAATCAGCTATTAATTGTAATTCATCCAGCACACCTTGTGGCACTACAATCGTACCATCTAAAAAACCGCACTTTACGATTGATAAAATACGCCCATCGATAATTGCAGAAGTATCTAATAGTTTTGGGAAATCGAATGATTTTCTCTTATTAGGCTGAAAACGTTCAGGCAAGAAACTTAATATCTCACCACGTTTTTGAATACCCACTTGAAAACCTAAATATCCTAATACAACTGCTAAAATAATCGGTACCGTATTCTTAAGAAAAGGAAACCCCATAAAGTTAAAGATTAAACTGATCATTGAAGCAATCATCAGACCAATAATCATACCGAAAGTTGCGATAATCAAATCAATAAAATTGATCTTAAGGAGGAGTTTCTCACCTCTTATAATTAAAGCCACAACACGATCGACAAGCCAGTAAAATAAAAGAAAAAAGACAGCGATACCTACGGCCCCATCGATATATGGATTAGATAATATATCAGGAACTTTAAAATCAAACAGTCCAACAAGCTCAGGTATCAAGAAGATACCTGCTGAAGCACCTACAACGAAAAATATTAATAAAACAAGCTTTCTTAACATCTATACACCTCCTTAAAATGCCATTTTTAATGCTTCGTTAATATTTGTTACACCAATCACTTCAATATTTCCGGGGAAATCCCAGCCACCAATATTATTTTTGGGGATGATGACACGTTTAAAACCGAGTTTTTCAGCTTCTTGTACACGTTGTTCAATACGTGCAACACGTCTCACTTCACCAGTCAGACCGACTTCTCCGATAAAACAGTCATCGCCTCGTGTCGGTTTATCATTATAGCTTGAAGCGATGCTTACGATAACACTTAAATCAACAGCAGGTTCATCAAGTTTTACACCACCCGCAACTTTCACATATGCATCCTGTTGCTGTAATAAATATCCTTGTTTTTTCTCTAGTACAGCCATCAATAGGTTCAGTCGATTATGGTCGACACCTGATGCCATTCTTCTTGGATTATGAAAAGATGTCGGCGTTACAAGTGACTGAACTTCAACTAGTAATGGACGCGTGCCTTCCATCGTTGCAACGATAGTTGAACCTGCTACATTTTTTGTACGTTCTTCAAGGAACATTTCTGAAGGATTCAGGACTTCTTTAAGGCCTGTATTCTTCATTTCAAATATACCCATTTCATTTGTCGAACCAAAACGATTCTTCACTGCGCGTAATATTCTGTAGCTATGATGAGTATCTCCTTCAAAGTAAAGAACTGTATCAACCATATGTTCTAGTAACCTTGGACCTGCGATCTGTCCTTCTTTTGTCACGTGCCCTACGATAAATGTTGCAATGTTCATCTGCTTTGCGATACGCATTAACTCTTGTGTACATTCTCTGACTTGCGATACAGAACCAGGTGCACTTGTAACCTCTGGATGAAATATTGTTTGAATTGAATCGATAACCAAAAATTTCGGTTTTGTTTTCCTTACCGTTTCGTGGATAATCTGAAGGTTGGTTTCTGCATATACATCAAGCTCACCTGCATCCTCTAATAGACGATCGGCACGTAATTTCGTTTGTCTTACCGATTCCTCTCCAGAAATATAGAGTACGGGATGGTTTTGTGAAAGCATTGCACAAACTTGTAGTAGTAATGTGGACTTACCAATCCCCGGGTCTCCGCCGATAAGTATCAATGAACCCGGAACGATTCCTCCTCCAAGTACACGATCCAGTTCTTTCATCTGCGTATGATCACGAGGAACACTTTCTTTCGTTATATCTTTTAGTTTTTCAACTTTATTACCACTTTGTGATTCAGAAATCGCATTTTTAGGGCCCTTCTGTTTATGCTCAATAACTTCTTCCATTTGATTCCATGCACCACAATTCGGACACTTTCCCATCCATTTTGGTGACTGATAACCACAGGCCATACATTCAAATGTGCTTTTCACCTTTACCAAAGCGATTCCTCCTCATTATGTATCTATTTATTTTAAAGCTTTTTAACTAATTAAACAATTATAACGAAAAAGTCGGTACAGAAGTGTTCTACCATAAGTAAAACCCGAATGATGCTAAGAAAATATTCTTTATTTCCAGCACTATTCGGGTTTGATTATAGTAATTTCTGTACCGCTATTAATTAAAGATTATTAATCTGAAACTTATGTCCCTACTCATCAATTATGCTTTTGCTTTATCAATTTTAAATGCATCATCCACATAATCTATAGTAATGTGATGTCCAGTTAATTCTTCACCCTTTAATAGTTCTTCAGATAACTGATCTTCAATATGTTTTTGAATTGCTCTAGCAAGTGGTCTTGCTCCGTACTCAGGATCATAGCCTTCATCTGCGATTTTCTCTTTCGCTGCATCTGTCAATGAAATATGGATATCTTGCTCTTTCAGTCTGTTTGCAAGCCCTTCGACCATTAATGTCACAATTTCTTTCAATTGATCTTTCTCCAATTTATGGAATACGATGATATCATCAATTCTGTTTAAAAACTCAGGGCGGAATTGTTTCTTAAGCTCATCCATCATCGTTTTACGGATTGTTTCATAATCCTGAGCTGCAGTCTGCCCCCCGAACCCAACAAATTTATTATCTTTAATTTCTTGAGCTCCGACGTTACTCGTCATAATAATAACCGTATTTCTGAAATCTACCGTACGACCTTTCGAATCTGTAAGACGCCCATCATCGAGTACTTGTAACAGAATGTTAAAGACATCTGGATGTGCTTTTTCTATTTCGTCAAATAAGATAACTGAATAAGGTTTACGACGTACCTTTTCTGTTAATTGACCGCCATCATCATGACCTACATATCCTGGAGGAGAACCTACCATACGTGAGACGCTATGTTTCTCCATAAACTCACTCATATCTACGCGAATCATCGCATCCTCTTCACCAAACATTGCCTCAGCTAGTGCTTTCGCAAGTTCTGTTTTACCTACACCAGTAGGTCCTAAGAAGATAAAGCTCCCAATCGGACGTTTCGGATCTTTAAGACCAGCACGTGCACGACGCACAGCTTTAGAAATAGATGATACGGCATCAGCTTGACCAATGACACGATTATGCAAGATTTCTTCCAGGTTCAATAGCTTTTGTGATTCAGTTTCTGCAATTTTAGCAATCGGAATACCTGTCCATTGCGCTACAACATTGGCAATGTCATCTGCAGTTACTGAAGTATTGTTTGAACCTTGTGTTTTTTGCCATTCTTTTTTAGTTTCTTCTAACTTTTTCTCAAGCTGTGTCTGTTTATCACGTAAACTTGCTGCCTGTTCGAACTCTTGAGAATGTATTGCAGCGTCTTTTTCATTCTTCACTTTTTCTAATTCCGCTTCAAGCTCTTTTAAGCTTGGCGGTGTTGTATAATTGCGTAAGCGTACTTTAGAACCTGCTTCATCGATTAAGTCTATCG
This sequence comes from Macrococcus sp. S115, assembly GCF_030067655.1. Lineage (NCBI taxonomy): Bacteria > Bacillati > Bacillota > Bacilli > Caryophanales > Staphylococcaceae > Macrococcus > Macrococcus sp. S115. The sequence goes on from NZ_JASJES010000005.1 coordinate 136,689, forward strand.
CTTTATCTGGTAAGAAGCGATCTGATATATAACGATCACTCATCTTAACTGCAGCTACAAGTGCTTCATCAGAAATCTTAATTCTGTGATGTGCTTCATAACGGTCACGCAACCCTTTTAATATTTCTATTGCATCTTCTACATTCGGCTGATCCACTTGAACAGGTTGGAATCGACGTTCAAGTGCTGCATCTTTCTCTATATATTTACGGTACTCTTCCAATGTTGTCGCACCAATACATTGTAACTCACCACGTGCAAGTGCAGGCTTTAATATGTTAGAAGCATCGATTGCACCTTCTGCACCTCCAGCTCCAATTAAAGTGTGTAATTCATCGATGAATAAGATAATATTACCTGCCTGATGAATTTCTTCCATCACTTTCTTAAGACGCTCTTCGAATTCGCCTCGATATTTAGTACCAGCAACAACAGTACCCATATCTAAACTCATTACACGTTTTCCTTTTAATGTTTCTGGCACTTCATTATTGATAATTGCTTGTGCTAATCCTTCTACAATCGCCGTTTTACCTACACCCGGTTCCCCAATAAGCACAGGATTATTTTTTGTACGACGACTCAACACTTCAATAACACGCGTAATTTCAGCACTACGCCCAATCACTGGATCTAGTGTGCCATCTTTTGCAATGACTGTTAGATCGCGCGCAAGTTCATCAAGTGTCGGTGTATTTTGTGATTTTGAAGCATTCGTATCTTTGCCTGTCATCTCAGGACTACCAAGTAACTTCACCACTTGAGATCTTGCTTTTGTAATGTTTAAGTCAAGATTCGCTAGTACGCGTGCTGCAACTCCTTCATTTTCACGGATTAAACCAAGTAGAATATGCTCTGTCCCTACAAAGTTATGATTTAATTTACGTGCTTCATCAAGTGATAATTCGATGACCTTCTTAGCGCGTGGTGTATATTGTATTGTGCCACCCATGTCTGTACCATGACCGATAAGTTGTTCTACTTCAGATACAACTTTATCTTCTGTGATATTGTAAGCCGCTAAGACTTTTGCAGCGATACCATCAGGCTCTTTTACAAGACCCAACAATAAATGTTCTGTTCCAATGTTGTTGTGATTTAAACGAATCGCTTCTTCTTGTGCATGTGCAAGTACTCTTTGAGCACGTTCTGTTAATCTACCAAACAATATAATTCCTCCTTATAGATGCGTTCGTAGCATCTCTGCTCTTTTTTCTTCTATTGTGCCTTGTGTATCATATACGGTATCTAAAAACGGTGCTTGAATTGCTACCATAAGTTCGTTAAACCTAAACGGAATATTGATGATATCCATATCAATTCCAAGCTTTACTTCACTTAGACGAAGGCTTGCTTCTTCTACTGAAATCTTACGGCTGTATTTCAAAATACCTAAACTACGATAAATTCTATCAATAGTTTCAATATGATCGTAATTATTCATTCGTTTGCGCATATTGAGTTCTTCCTCAATAATCTGTTCGACAACTTGCTGAAGATCTTCAATAATACTTTCTTCATCTTTACCGAGTGTCAACTGATTAGATACTTGGTATATATGACCTAATGCTTGTGTCCCTTCTCCATATATACCACGAATCGTAAAACCAAAACGATTGATAGCTTGAGCGATTCGATTCATACGATTCATAATAGAAAGTCCTGGTAAATGGAGCATTACACTAGCACGTAGACCTGTTCCTATATTAGTAGGACATGTCGTTAAATATCCATAATGCTCGTCAAAGGCCATTGTTAACTTTTCATCTAACCGCTTATCAATATCTTGAGCACGCATATATAACTTCTGAAGAGATAAATCTTTACCGAGCACTTGTATTCTGATATGATCTTCCTCATTTACCATAATGCTCTCTGATTCATCATCGTTAATATAGACGGCACCACCGTTATTATCCAATAATTCTTTACTCATCAAATGCTTTGCGACAAGCATTAAGCGCTCTCGTTCAGATATTTTGCTCATCTTTATTTCTTCATAATCATGAAGCACACTCCCCACCGCTTCAATAACACGTTCTGCATCTCCCTCACTAAACATCATCGGATGCACAAAATCTTCTAAGTTACGCGCCAATCTGATTCTAGAACTCAAGATGACCGGTTCATCTTTACCACTTTGCATCCAGTCGCTAAGTTCACTTTGAAGGTGTTTACTCAACATGAGTATCACCACCTTCCTTTAATACTTTTATTTCGTCTCTTACATTTACAGCTTCTTCAAAGTTTTGTACTTCTATTAATTGCTGTAGTTGTTCTTCCAGTGCTTCAATACGCTTTTTAAGTGCAATCTTTTCTTGAGACTTAAAAGGTTGCTGTCCGACATGTTCCAGATTACCTGCTTGAACTCTCTCTATTACTTGAGGGACATATTGACTAAATGCGTCGTAACATTCACTACAACCAAACTTGCCGATATGCAACGCCTCTCTTAGTGAAAGACCACAGTTAGGACATTTATCAGGATGTGTTTGAAATTCTCCGCTATTAAGTAAATGTTTCAATAGCTGATTCATCGAAAATTCTTCTTCATAAGCCATACTGTACCTCCTAGTTGTATTGGATGATTGCAAGTACATTTTGTAATATATTCGCTCTAATATAATCACGGTACGGTACTTCCATCCTTAAAGTATCTCTGTGAATCGTTGACATGATCAACTTCTTCTCTCTTAATGTAATCAATTCGTTATCATATAGACCCGCAATAATGCGCTCAGCGTTTTGCTGGGAAATCTGCTTACTTGTAAGCTCTTTAAGATGATTTAAAAAAGCTGACTTATCGTTTGATTCAATCTTTGTAATACGGATATAGCCACCGCCACCACGTTTACTTTCGATTTGATAACCATGTTCATTTGTAAACCTTGTTTTAATGACATAATTTAACTGTGAAGGTACACAATCAAACTTCTCTGCAATATGGGCACGCTTAATTTCCACGACGTCATCTGTCGCTTCTTCAAGCAGTTGCTTTAAATATTGTTCAATTATATCCGACATATTGTGCATGACATCACCCACCTTTGACCTTCTTTGACTTTATTATATTTTGATTTGTCATTTAGTGCAAACAATATGTTTATCTTTCATATTTGAACATCTGTTCAAAATGAAATTAAAATTTGTTTAGCGCTTTCATAAATTATATAGTATGATATGTATAGTTAAAATTAATATTAAAAGGAGCGATATTATGAACTTTATAATAGGTATTATCGGACTTATTATCTTCTTGTCTCTCGCATGGATCATGAGTTCGGATAAAAAAGGCGTAAGATGGCAATATATTGGTATCATGCTTGTAATTCAATTCATACTTGCTTTCGTCTTGCTAAAAACAACAGCTGGGATTTGGCTCGTTACACAACTAGCAACTGGATTTGGTTATTTACTTAAGTATGCAGCAGAAGGTGTATATTTTGTATTCCCAGGTGTTAAAAATGATGGCGTAGCTAATTCATTTTTCTTTGATGTATTGTTACCAATCACTTTTATTTCAGCATTAATAGGTATCCTTCAATATTTAAAAATCTTACCTTTTATCATCAAATATTTAGGATTAGTTATTTCTAAAGTAAACGGGATGGGCAAACTTGAATCTTTCAATGCAGTAGCCGCAGCAATTCTTGGGCAATCTGAAGTATTCATTTCATTAAAGAAGCAACTACCGTTTATACCGAAGCATAGGCTGTATACTTTAACAGCGTCGGCAATGTCTACCGTTTCGTTATCAATTGTCGGAGCTTACTTTCAGATGATTGAACCACGATTTGTTGTTACAGCCATCGTACTTAATTTATTTGGTGGATTTATTATCGCTTCAATCATCAATCCTTATAGAGTATCTGCTGAAGAAGAAGATGCGGTGATTATGACTGAAGATGAAAAGAAACAATCATTCTTCGAGATGCTTGGCGAATATATTCTTGATGGATTTAAAGTTGCTATTATCGTTGCAGCAATGTTAATCGGTTATATCGCCTTAATTGCAATGCTTAATGGAATCGTCGAGGCGTTTACACCAGGCGAAATGAACTTCCAGACTATACTTGGGTATTTGTTTGCACCTCTTGCATTCTTAACAGGAATCGCTTGGGACGATGCGGTTCGCGCAGGATCTATTATGGCGACTAAACTCGTTTCGAATGAATTTGTTGCAATGCTAGATATTCAGGCCATCGTTAAAGGAAAGACTGGCGAATTATCAGAACATGCGGTCGGAATCGTTTCTGTATTCTTAGTATCTTTTGCTAACTTCTCATCTATCGGTATTATCGCAGGGGCTATTAAGTCACTTAACGATAAGCAAGGTGATGTGGTCGCTAGGTTCGGTCTGAAATTATTATACGGCGCTACACTTGTATCATTCATTTCAGCAACAATTGCAGGTTTCTTTATATAAAAGATAAGTGGACTGTTTCATAAACAGTCCACTCTTTTTTATGATAATATTGATTGTTTTGTTCCTACAAAATTCGTCTCTAATTAATTATATGTCAATATTTCTGATACATCATATCTTGAGGATGGATAATGTTCTTTAGCTGCAATTCCAATTGCGATGAACATTACAGGTGTGTATCGTCCTCCATCAATATTTAACGCTTGTAATACCGCTCCTCTGTCAAAACCACCAATTGGATTTGTATCGAAGCCATAATCTTTTGCGACAAGCATAAACTGCATTGCCGCCATGGCAGAATCCATCATTCCTTGAGTATACATAGATTCATCTGGCGTCTGATCCAGAAGCTGTTGAATCACCTTCGTATTTTCATCTTTTATATTTTGATCCATATATCCTTCTTTTACATTTTGCTGCATAATTCTATCTAAGTCATTTTTATGGTTATTATCCGATAATACTAGTACAAAAGCTGAGCTTGTATCTAATTGACGCGTATTAAAATGAACGTGATTTCTTATTGCCGCTTTCGATTCATCGGATTCTACTACAACAAATCTCCAAGGTTGTAAATTTAAAGAAGACGGTGCCTTCGTTGCTAAAGTAATCATTTCTTCCATTATTTCATGAGGAATTGTGATATCTGGATTAAACTCTTTTATTGAATGACGTGATTCGATTGCTTGTTTTAATGATAAGTCTTTCATGTAAGACACTCCTTTTTTATAATGATTGATTATAACATGCATCTGAAATGTCACAAAATGAAAAAGCCTACATTTTTCAAATGTAGCCTTTTTACAAAAATATTATTTCATTACCATTTCTTCTATAAAATATTTCATGATTTTAAAATCTTCAGTAAGTTCCGGATGAAATGATATACCGAGATATTTCCCTTGTTTGACTGCTACCATCTTATCGTCTACTATGCTCAGTACTTCCACTTCTGGCCCAACTGACACAATATGTGGTGCACGGATAAAAACTGCATTTACTCGATCTTCAATACCCTTAACATCAAGATCAGCTTCAAAGCTATCGACTTGACGTCCAAATGAATTACGTTCAACTGTAATATCTATCTTCCTTAAATGACCTTCCTCATAACCGACGATATCATTTGCAAGTAAGATTAACCCTGCGCATGTGCCATACATCGGTAATTCACTTTGGCGTAACGTTTCAGTAAAGCCATATAGATCCATCAGACGACGCATCGTTGTTGATTCTCCACCAGGCAATACTAATCCATCGATATCTTCTAGTTGTTCTACACGCTTTACAGGTAAACCTGTATGACCTGCTAGTTCAATATGATGAATATGCTCTCTTACAGCACCTTGCAATGCTAATACACCAATCTTCATATTACCAGCCACGTTCCTGCATTCTTTCTTCTAAAGAAAGCTTATTAATATCTAAACCTTTCATCGCTGCTCCTAACTCTTTAGAAAGTTCACCGATTAATTTATAGTCTTGATAATGTGTTGTCGCTTGAACGATTGCTTTTGCAAATTTCTCAGGTGATTCTGATTTAAAGATACCAGAACCTACGAATACACCATCAGCTCCTAGCTCCATCATTAATGCTGCATCCGCTGGTGTAGCAACACCACCTGCTGCAAAGTTCACAACTGGTAACTTACCTAAAGCTTTAATCTCTTTTAATACCTCATAAGGTGCGCCTAAAAGTTTAGCTTCCGTCATAATTTCATCATCGTTCATTACAGATAGTTTACGCACTTGTGCATTTACTTTACGTAAGTGACGTACAGCTTCAACGATATTTCCTGTACCAGGTTCACCTTTTGTACGTAACATCGCTGCTCCTTCACCGATACGACGCGCTGCTTCACCTAAATCACGACATCCACATACGAATGGTACTGTAAATTCATCTTTCTTTAAATGAAACTCTTCATCTGCTGGAGTTAATACTTCTGACTCATCGATATAGTCAACGCCCATTGCTTCTAATACACGTGCTTCAGTAATGTGACCAATACGACCTTTTGCCATAACAGGTATAGATACTGCATTCATTACCTCTTCAACGATACGAGGGTCAGCCATACGAGCAACGCCACCTGCTGCACGAATATCACTAGGCACACGTTCTAATGCCATTACAGCTACTGCACCAGCAGCTTCAGCAATTTTTGCTTGTTCAGCGTTGACAACATCCATAATAACGCCGCCTTTTTGCATTTCTGCCATACCACGTTTAACTTTATCTGATCCTACGATTTTACTCATTAATATACACCTCATATTCTGAATTTACACTACAATTACTAATGTATAATATTATCTGATATTATAAAAGTATCAGTTATTAATAAAATAAAGGGGTCAGTTTCATGGAGATACTTACATACAAATTCAGTGATCAAAAATATTTATATACGCAATTATATGAAAACATTAAAAGAGATATTTTATCTGGCAAATTAAAACATAAAGAAAAACTCCCTTCGAAACGTAAACTCAGTACACATCTGAACTTAAGTGGAACCACAATCGAGATCGCATATCAGCAATTACTGGATGAAGGATATATATATTCAGTACCAAAAGTAGGTTTTTTTGTAGAAGATATTCAGACGATAAATATAGCACCTGAAAGTAAATCAGACATGCCAAATCATCATCATAAACAAAGACAGTTATCTCTTAAAATAGAAGACAGTCACATAAAATCATTTCCATTTCACAAATTCAGAAAGTACGCACGAGATGCATTTGAACAAGAGCAATATCATTTACTGGAACTTGGTGATGTTCAGGGAGAAGAAATATTGCGCAATGAAATTAGACGCTATCTATATCATTCTCGCGGAGTGAACTGCGAAAATTATCAAATCATTATCGGCAGTTCTACAGAACAGCTGTTTACCCTCCTTACTAAAATATTAGGTAACAGCTCATATATATTAGAAAACCCTGGTTACCCACTCATTCGAAAAGTATTACAAAGCGAACACAAAGACTATCAGTATATCGATGTTGATGAAGAAGGACTCATCGTTTCATCACTTCCTGAAGATGTTGAAATTGTGCACGTTACACCAAGTCATCAGTTCCCAACAGGTGTCGTACTCAGCGCAAAGCGCAGAACTGAACTGATTAATTGGTCAAAGCAAAAACAAAATCGCTATATTATTGAAGACGATTACGATAGTGAGTTTAGATATAAAGGAAGGCCTCTCGCTGCATTACAAGGTATGAGCAATGATTGTGTGATATATATGAGTACATTCTCAAAATCTATCTATCCAAGCATCAGATGTGCCTATTTAGTACTGCCTGATAAACTGCTGAAATTGTATAAAGCGATGTCAAAGCCAAATAACACTGTTCCAAGACATATTCAATATATGATAGCTGCATTTATGAAAGATGGTGAATTTGAACGGAATATTAACAGGATGAGAAAGGAATATAAGAAGAAATTAGAGCTTGTACTTCAGTCTGTTAAAGAGACCTTTAAGCAAAGTAATATAACTGGCAGTGATGCGGGTATGCACTTCGTACTCGAGACGAAAGAAATTATCAATAAAGATAGTATTGCAATTAATACGATAGATGATTACTATTCTGGAGAAAAAACAAGTTATAAAAATAAATATATTATCGGATTTGGAAGTATCGAAGACGATGAAATCTCTTCCATTATTAAACGACTAAAAAATTAAGCCCATAATAAATAAAAGTAACTGCACTATGCAGTTACTTTTTTGTA